>NZ_JBFRMK010000095.1:0-32057 GCF_041470405.1 Shewanella sp. 10N.286.45.A1 | reverse complement strand
TCAACAAGCCCATTAAACGTGTAATGACGTTAATGCCTGTGTTACCCAGCACCTTAAAAATGAGTGGCGCCATTCTAAACAGTGAGAAACTTAACAAACCAAACAGGATCACCGTAATAGACATGCCAATCAGGTTCTCAAAGCTATTATGCTCAGCTGCCGATACGATCACCGAACTAATGGCACCGGGACCAGCCATTAATGGTAACGCTAGCGGCACGACAGCAACGGATTCCATACCTGACGCTTCACGGTCTTCCTCTTTGTTTCGTTTGACCTCGCCCAACTTACCTTGCAACATCGACATGGCAATAATACAAATCAGTGAGCCGCCTGCTATTCTAAAAGCCGATAGAGAAATGCTGAACAGATTTAATATATGTTGGCCAGCAAAAATCGTTACCAATAAGATAACAACAACCGCGAAATTTGCGATCTTACCTGTCTGGTTGCGTTCAACTTCAGTTTGATGGCTGGTTAAACTTACAAAAACCGGCAACAAGCCAAATGGGTTGATGATCGCTATTAACCCTAAGAAAAACTTTACATAAAGAGTTAAATCCAACGTCTTGTCCTCTGCGCCTTAGCGCGTCTATATTCGTAATAAAAAAGTTGCGCTACTCTAACGCAACTATCCAAAATCCAAAAATGAGATTTTCTAACCGAAATCACAACTTTGAATAAATTTTATTAATCGATTTTTAAAGCTGATGTTTACATAAACGTAACACCCTGTTGCTAAGATAGTTATTTTATTACAGATAGCAACATTTTTGCGGACTTGATCACGGTGAACAAGGTCATTTGAGTGTAATTTTTCTTCATGGATACAGTTCGAGATCTGAGAATGGTTAGCAAAATACAATTTTGCTAAATTTTTTTAGGACACACACTATGACAGTTACTAATGAACAGGAACTCAATAATCTGGTTAGCAGAGTCGTTGAAGCTCAACGACAATTTGCCGATTATAGCCAAGAACAGGTCGATGTGATCTTTAGAGCTGCCGCACTTGCTGCAGCAGATGCCCGCATCTCGCTAGCAAAAATGGCTGCTACAGAAACGAGGATGGGCGTACTCGAAGATAAAGTGATTAAAAACCATTTCGCTTCCGAGTATATCTACAACAAATACAAGGATGAGAAAACCTGTGGGATCCTATCTGAAGACCCTACCTTTGGTACCATCACGATTGCGGAACCGGTTGGCTTAATCTGCGGTATCGTTCCTACGACTAACCCAACTTCTACTGCGATATTCAAAGCATTAATAAGCTTAAAAACCCGTAACGGTATTATTTTCTCTCCTCATCCTAGAGCTAAAAATTCAACCACTACAGCTGCTAGAATAGTGCTCGAAGCCGCAGTAGCTGCAGGCGCGCCGAAAGACATTATAGGTTGGATAGATGAACCTTCTGTCGCACTTTCAAATCAATTAATGACCCATGCCGATATCAACCTTATATTGGCTACCGGCGGTCCGGGCATGGTTAAAGCTGCATACTCTTCTGGCAAACCTGCAATTGGTGTTGGCGCCGGAAATACACCAATAGTCATTGATGAAACGGCTGATATAAAACGTGCAGTTAGTTCTATATTAATGTCAAAAACCTTTGATAATGGTGTGGTCTGTGCGTCAGAACAAGCAGTTGTCATTGTTGATGAGATCTATGATGTCGTCAAAGAACGTTTCGCCAGCCACGGAGGTTATGTACTTAATGATGCAGAAACAGCCGCTATGCAAGACGTTATCCTTAAAAATGGTGGTTTGAACGCTGATATTGTCGGACAAAGTGCCGCGAACATTGCAAAAATGGCAGGCATAGAGGTTCATCACAGTACTAAGGTGCTAATTGGCGAAGTCTGTAATATCGACCAAGCAGAAGCCTTTGCCCATGAAAAACTATCACCGCTATTAGCAATGTATCGTGCAAATGATTTTGAAGATGCAATGGATAAAGCTGAAGCATTAGTGACTCTTGGTGGTATTGGTCATACATCTGGCTTGTATACGGATCAAGATACACAGGTTGAACGTGTCAAAACATTTGGCTTTAGAATGAAAACCGCACGAATTCTAATTAATACGCCCGCATCACAAGGTGGTATCGGCGATCTTTATAACTTCAAGCTCGCTCCCTCTTTAACGCTCGGTTGCGGTTCTTGGGGCGGAAATTCTATTTCAGAAAACGTCGGGCCAAGTCATCTTATTAACAAAAAAATGGTCGCTAAAAGGGCTGAGAATATGTTGTGGCATAAACTTCCATCATCTATCTACTTCCGTCGTGGTAGTTTGCCCATTGCTTTAGAAGAACTATCAGACAAGAAGCGTGCGCTTATCGTCACCGACAAGTACCTATTCAACAACGGCTACTGTGATGAAACAATAAAAATCCTCAAGAGCCAAGGATTAGAAACCGAAGTATTTTATGATGTTGAAGCTGATCCAACGATGCAAATCGTTGAGCAAGGCGCTAAGGTCGCGCATAGCTTTCAGCCAGATGTCATCATCGCGTTAGGTGGCGGTTCACCAATGGATGCTGCAAAAATCATATGGGTAATGTACGAGCATCCAGACGTTGACTTTGCCGATCTTGCACTACGCTTTATGGATATTCGTAAACGTATCTACAAGTTCCCTAAGTTGGGCAAAAAAGCCAAGATGGTAGCGATACCGACAACATCAGGCACTGGATCAGAAGTGACTCCTTTTGCAGTGGTCACAGATGAAAAAACGGGTATGAAATACCCTATCGCAGATTATGAATTGACGCCGAATATGGCAATTGTTGATCCTAATTTGGTGATGGATATGCCAAAATCATTAACCGCTTTCGGTGGTATTGATGCAATAACTCACGCTTTAGAAGCCTATGTGAGCGTAATGGCAAACGAGTACAGTGACGGCCAAGCGTTGCAAGCGCTAGATCTACTATTCACTCATCTACCCGATTCTTACGAGCACGGTGCCAATGCCCCATTAGCCCGCGAGAAAGTACATAACGGCGCAACAATTGCGGGTATCGCATTTGCCAACGCATTTCTCGGTATTTGTCACTCTATGGCACATAAGCTAGGTGCAGAGTTCCACTTAGCACACGGTCTAGCTAACGCACTGCTTATTAGTAATGTTATTCGTTTCAACGCAACTGACATGCCGACTAAGCAAGCAGCTTTTAGTCAGTACGATAGACCTAAGGCATTATGTCGCTATGCAAAAATAGCTGAGTACTTAAAACTTGAAGGCACCATCGGTGAAGGCGTTACAGATGAAGAAAAAGTCGAGGCTCTACTTAAAGAAATTGATGTCATCAAGGAGAAGATTGGCATTCCAAGCTCAATCCAAGCAGCAGGCGTCAACGAAGCCGACTTCATCGCAAAACTAGATGAACTTGCTGAAGATGCATTTGATGATCAGTGTACCGGCGCTAACCCTCGTTACCCACTGATTGCCGAACTAAAGCAGGTTTTACTCGCGAGCTATTACGGTAATGACTACAGCGACGAATAACTAAAACACAGATATATTGTTTTCATAAAAAAGCCTTAACAGCTCGCTGTTAAGGCTTTTTATTTTAGCTTAATGATGTGCTAAAGCTTTAGCTTTAATGCGATACGCATGTAATAAAGGCTCTGTGTACCCAGAAGGCTGCGTGGTTCCTTTAAAGACAAGATCGCAAGCGGCTTTAAATGCGATGCCATCGAAATTTGGAGACATATTAATATAGCTACTATCCCCTTTGTTCTGCTCATCAACAATTGCAGCCATCTTTTTAAGCGCGGTCATGACTTCTTCTTCAGTGCATATACCGTGTGTTAACCAATTTGCTAAATGCTGAGAAGAGATCCTTAACGTTGCCCTATCTTCCATCAATCCCACATTATTAATATCGGGTACCTTGGAACAACCTACTCCTTGATCAATCCAGCGTACGACATATCCCAGTATACCTTGTGCATTATTTTCTAACTCAAAAGCCTTTAGCTCTTCAGATAGCTCTGATGGATTCTGCATTAGTGGGATGGTGAGTAGATCATCTAAACTCGCTCTAGCACGACTTTTCAGTTCATTCTGAACTTCCTTTACATTAATCTTATGATAATGCGTCGAATGTAAAACTGCGCCATTAGGCGATGGAACCCAAGCGGTATTGGCACCAGCTAAAGGATGGCCAATCTTTTGCTCAAACATGGCAGCCATTTCATCTGGCATTGGCCACATACCTTTACCTATTTGAGAACGTCCCTGCAGACCACACGCTAAGCCAATATCAACATTCCAATCTTCATAAGCTGCAATCCACTTTTGCTGTTTCATTTTCGATTTCGCAACAAATGGACCAGCTTGCATCGAGGTATGGATCTCATCGCCTGTTCTATCTAAAAACCCTGTATTAATAAATACCACTCTTTCAGAGGCTTCACGAATACACTCTTTTAAATTGACGGTAGTGCGGCGCTCTTCATCCATAATGCCGACTTTAATTGTATTACGGGCTAGCTTTAATGCATCTTCAATTTTTGTGAACAACTCACATGTGAACTTAACTTCTTCAGGCCCGTGCATCTTAGGCTTCACAATGTTAATTGAACCCTTACGGCTGTTACTGCGATTATTATTATGTCCTTTAATATCATGTAGCGCTGCAAGCACGGTAAACATACCATCTAAGATCCCCTCAGGAACCTCTTCGCCCTGCTTATCTAATACAGCATTGATAGTCATCAAATGACCAACGTTACGGACAAACAATAAACTGCGACCAGGTAGTGTTACTTGTTGACCACTTGGTGCGGTATAACCTCTGTCATCATTGAGCTCTCGAACAATCTCTTTGCCATTTTTAGCTAACGTAGCGGTTAAGTTTCCTTGCATTAATCCAAGCCAATTACGATAGATCTCTACTTTATCTTCAGCATCAACGGCGGCAACTGAGTCTTCACAATCCATAATGGTCGTTACTGCGGCCTCAACGAGAAGATCGCAGACTCCTGCCTTATCACTTTTACCAATAAGACTCGCTGCATCTATTTGGATCTCAATGTGGAGACCATTATTCTTTATTAAAATAGCATCTGGCGTCTTAGCATCACCCTGGTAACCCACAAAACGCTCAGGATTAACAAGTTGAGTTTCTGAACCATTTTCAAGGGATACCTTTAATTGGCCACCTTCAATGCGGTATGTTGTTACATCGGCATGAGAGCCTTGAATTAATGGTGCTGCCGTATCAAGATGCTGCTTTGCGAAAGCAATCACTTTAGCGCCGCGAACAGGATTGTAGGTTTTGCTTAACTCTGCACCATTAGTTTCTGAAATTGCATCAGTACCGTATAAAGCATCATACAAACTGCCCCAACGTGCGTTTGCTGCGTTTAGAGCAAATCGGGCATTTTTAACTGGCACGACAAGTTGTGGACCAGCTTGCTCGGTAATTTCAGTGTCAACGTTCTCGGTACTAATACAGAAGGCCTCTCTTTCTGGTACTAAATAACCGATATCCGTTAAGAAAGTCTTATATGCTTCAAGGTTGAAGTCTTGGCTCTTATGACCAACATGCCATTCATCAATTTGATGTTGAAGCTGCTCTCTCTTTGCCAATAAGCTGCGGTTAATAGGTGCAAATTCAGCTACAAGTTCTTCAAACTTTGTCCATACGGTTTCAGCTGAGATCCCAATATCTTGGCAAATCTCATCTTTGACCAGCTCCGCTAACTCTGTAGCAACCTTTAAGCCACCAATTTGAATATATTGAGTCATTTGTTGTCCCTCTTAATCCTTTGCAAAGTCCTAATGAACACTCTCGTCCGTTTACTAATTACACCCAATTAGCACTATATTCTTTACCCTATATCAATCAAACCACATTTATCTAATTTATAACAACAATGCTCACTATTCACCAGGATTATGACTAATAGGCTTTTGGTGTAAAAAAACGTCACAATAGTACAAATCATTCAACTCATACTTTTCCTCTACTAAAGCTATCAGCCGTTTGTGTAATGAGTTGACGCATCCACTTATGTGCGGGATTGTGCTGTAGTAGAGGGCTCCAGGCCATAGTGAGAGCAATAGGTTGAATAATAAAAGGCGGTGCAACGATACGAACTCTGTCGTTGTGTTCATGCTGTCTTGCCATCTTACTTGGTATGGTTGCGATCAAATCTTGTTGTTCTGCCAACAAACAAGCAGCTTGGTAATGCCGTGTAAATACGGTTATTCGCCTTTGTACACCGATGCGAGTTAAGGCTTCATCAACCCAGCCTAACCGTTGCACGTCATCAGGGTCCATCCCTACACCGACTCCCATGCCCGTTTTACTCACCCAAACGTGTTTAGCTTCAAGGTAACTATCGAGAGAAAACTTCTCTAACACAGGATTAGTCTTACTAATCAAACAACTAAAGTCATCACTCCAGAGTACTTTTTGGTGGAATGATTGTGGAATACTGTCAAAACGGTTAATCACCATATCGACTCTTCCTTGTTCTACATCAGGGAAACTCACATCACTTGGGGTCATGATATCTAAAATCACATTTGGCGCTTCAGTACGAAGCTTTGCAATAAGCGGTGGAATTAGCGTCGCTTCAGCATAATCACTTGCCATTACACGGAACACTTGTTCGCTTTCAGCAGCATTAAATTTGGCTCGTGGCTGAACGGCTTTTTCTAACCCAATAATTAGTTCGCTTATTGTTGGCTGCAACTCTTGCGCCCTTTCTGTGGGCGTCATCCCCTGGCTGGTCCTGATCAGCAAGGGATCATCAAACAATGTCCGCAATCTTTTTAGACCATTACTCATCGCTGGCTGGCTGATCCCAAGCTGATCCGCCGCCTTTGTAACATTTCGTTCACGTAACAATACATCTAAATAAACTAACAAATTCAGGTCAATACGAGATACATTCATAAGATAAATACCGAGAATAGAAACTATAAATTAGACTTATTTAACCAAATCTAACTAATATTTTCAACGTAATCAATCGCCGCTAATCATATTGTTAAAGGAATATACACATGACAAACTACAGAACTAACATCGATGAAGCCGCTACCTTGATTAATGCAGAAGGTAGTGCATGGAATGCAATCAACCCAGAATCAGTAGCCCGTATGCGTCTACAGAATCGTTTCAAAACTGGGTTAGATATTGCTAAATATACTGCAAAGATTATGCGCGAAGATATGGATAACTACGATAAAGATTCATCGCAGTACACCCAGTCTCTTGGTTGCTGGCATGGCTTTATTGGTCAGCAAAAAATGATTTCGATTAAAAAGCATCTGCTAACGACTAAGCGTCGATACTTATATCTTTCAGGCTGGATGGTTGCAGCACTTCGCAGTGAGTTTGGTCCCCTTCCTGACCAATCTATGCACGAGAAGACTTCTGTAGCCTCTCTGATTAAAGAGTTATACACTTTCCTTCGCCAAGCTGACGCTCGTGAACTTGGTGGCTTATTTCGCCAGCTAGATACAGCTAGCGCTGCAGACAAGCCAGCAATTCAAGCAAAAATAGATAACTTCGAGACTCACGTAGTACCAATCATTGCTGATATTGATGCCGGTTTTGGTAACGAAGAAGCGACTTACCTAATGGCGAAGCAGATGATTGAAGCCGGAGCTTGCTGTATTCAGCTTGAAAACCAAGTATCTGACGTTAAACAGTGTGGACACCAAGACGGTAAAGTGACCGTACCGCATGTTGAGTTCTTAGCAAAAATTAACGCTGTCCGTTATGCGTTTTTAGAACTTGGTATTGATGATGGCGTAATCGTTGCGCGTACCGATTCATTAGGTGCCGGTCTCACACAGAAAATTGCAGTTACAAATGAAGCGGGTGATTTGGGCGACCAGTACAACTCATTCTTAGAAGTTGAAGCAATTGATGCGGCTAATCTTGCTAACGGTGATGTGGTATTCCAGCAAAACGGTCAGTTAGTGAAACCTTCACGCTTACCAAATGGCCTATTTAAGTTCCGCGCAGGCACAGGTGAAGAACGTTGTGTGCTCGATTGCATAACTTCACTGCAAAATGGTGCGGACTTACTATGGATTGAGACTGAAAAGCCACATGTTTCTCAGATTGGCGGCATGGTTAATGAGATCCGTAAAACCATTCCAAATGCCAAACTTGTTTATAACAACTCGCCTTCATTTAACTGGACACTAAACTTCCGTCAGCAAGTATTTGATGCAATGGAAGCAGCAGGACAAGATGTCGCTGCCTACAACCGTGACCAACTTATGAGCGTTGATTACGATTCTACTGAACTTGCAATTCAAGCTGATGAGAAAATCAGAACCTTCCAAGCAGATGCTGCACGTGAAGCAGGTATTTTCCATCACTTGATTACATTACCTACTTACCACACAGCTGCGCTGTCTACTGATAACTTGGCTAAAGAGTACTTCGGTGACCAAGGTATGCTGGGTTACGTGGCTAATGTTCAACGTAAAGAGATCCGTCAAGGCATCGCTTGTGTTAAACACCAAAACATGGCCGGTTCAGATATGGGTGACGATCACAAAGAGTACTTCTCCGGTGACCAAGCATTGAAGGCATCTGGTAAAGACAACACCATGAACCAATTTTAGTCTCTGTCGTCTTTGGACTTGCTAAGTTTTTGAAGTGGACTTAGCCCCAAAGAGAGCTAACTCTAAAAGGCCTGCATTATGTATGTAGGCCTTTTTATTTATCTAACGAACCACTAGTTTTGATAAAACGCTTAACATTAATATGTTTTCAATCAATATAATTCAACTCACCCAAAACAAGTAAATTTAAGTATAACAACAAGATGTCTGGTAACACCCATTGGATGTATACTCTAGCTAAATCACAGCTCAATTTTTTTCACTAAAAATTTCTAGTTCATGCTCTGTTGATATTGAGTTATTGCGACCATCGTGACTTCAGTCATTACTTTATAGTAATACGCCATCCAGGCAAACAAAGTGAACTGTTAACAGGCTTAAAATTTGCAGGTTTTGTTAACGATTAAAACGTGACGGAGTTAACAGTTCCTGAAGCCGTGTATCAATATGTTACAGTGATAACTTGTTGCATTTAGCCAAAGTCGTTAGGCTGCGAGCAACTTAAACTTAGTAAGTAACAGCATGTCATTTAAGTGCAAGCCTCCATCAGGATTCACTCTAATCGAATTGGTTATTGTAATTATTATATTGGCTGTTTTATCTATTGTGGCAATGCCTAAGATGTTGAATATCAGTTCCGAAGCAAAAGCTGCCGATGTGCGCGCTCTCGCCGCTTTGATCTCAACCCAAAACAGATTAGCCTTTGCAAAAAGTAGCCTAGCCAATATAGAAGCATTAGAGGGATGTAGTTATCAATGTGGAAACAATCCCAATTGGGATGTCCCTGTCGGTGAGTACTATATTGACGCCAGTGGCACCCGTTTATATGTGAGTTTAGGTTACCCTATTGCTCCGTTTTCTTCATCAAGTACCGTTAATGCCAATTACCGTACTGTTTTTGGTATAAATGAAGAGCAATTTTTTATCACCATTGCCCGTACAGAAAACTCTGCAACAGCGATAGTGCCTGCGGTATCTAAGGATAAGCTAACCGAGATAGAAAATGGACAGTATAGATGCCATGTGGTGTATAGCGCGCCACCAAAATCTCGACGTTATTCGGTTACGGCTTACACTGAGGATTGTTAGCATTCATGCAACTAAAAGGCTTGCTAATTCGCGCTAGTGCATAGGTAGCTTACATAAAGTAGTCACGTTCGACTTTGCTAATTCTTAACGCAAATTGACTGTACCAGCGCGCTTTGCCTATCTGCTGCGCCTCAATATGTTCTGCATTTTGTTTCCAAGCTTTAATGGCTTCCAATGACTGCCAATAAGAGACGGTAATCCCTAACTCCTCTCTAGCCGACTCTATTCCCAAAAAACCAACCTGACTTGCTGCAAGGGCTTCCATCCGCGCCCCCATGGCAGCATAACCTTCAGTATCGTTAGATAAAAGCGAAGTAAACACAACGCAGTAGTAAGGTGGTTTCGGTGTATTTGCTAGCGTAGCCATAATTATCCTCTAATTACTGAATAAAAGAAAAAGTAGTCTAAACCGGGTGGTATTCAATCTGAATCTTTGCAAAAAAAAAGCCAGAACATCTGTTCTGGCTTGTCGTTTTGACTGTTACTTCTCAGTCCAGCGATCCATCCAACCGAGAACATTGTCGTACCATTGCTCTAAGTTGTCTGGGTTTAAGATCCAATGATTCTCATCTGGGTAGACAAGCAATTCAGATGGGATCCCTTTACGCTGCATAAAGGTAAATGCCGCTAAACCTTGTCCATAAGGTACACGGAAGTCTTTCTCGCCGTGAATGACCAACATAGGAGTCTGCCAGTTATCTACGTAGTTGACTGGGTTAAACTTCTCATACAGCTCTTTGTTCTTAGCATACGTACCACCGAACTCATATTCAGGGAACCAAAGCTCTTCAGTTACGTAATACATTGAGCGCATATCAAATAAACCTGCATGGTTAACTAGACATTTAAAACCATCATTCCAGTTACCTTGGATCCAGTTCATCATGTAACCGCCGTATGAACCGCCTAGCGCACAAGCTCTATCGCCATCTAACCATTTTTGTTGCTTAGTGACTGCAGCAAGACCTTTCTGTAGATCTTCAAGTGGTTTACCACCCCAATCTTTAGTAATTGAATCAGTAAATGCTTGACCATAACCGGTCGAACCATGGAAATCGATCATCACGACGCCATAACCTGCTCCAGCCCATAGCTGAGCATTCCAACGGCTACTGAACGAGTTGCCGAATGAGCCTTGTGGACCACCATGAACCAAGAAGGCTATCGGGTATTTCTCACCTGCTTTATAGTTAGATGGTTTAATCCAGTAGCCATAAACTTCTTCGTTGTTCCAACCTTTAAAGCTAAACTGTTGATACTCGCCAAACTTAATCTCTGCAAGCTTGTCTTTATTGATCTCAGTAAGTCTATTTAGGTTTTGACCATCTAAATTAATAGAGTAAAGATCGCCTGGCTCAACCAGTGACTTTTTACTAAATACGATTTTGTCGGCATTAATGCCAACGACGCTGTTGCTACCTTCGTTATAGATAGTTTTTACGTCACCAAATTGAGTGTTTACTTCAAATATTGACACTTGTCCTATATCTTGTGCAGTCACGTAAAGCGTTTTGTTGTCTTTACCAAATGCCAAAGAGTGCGGGCTACGATCCCACATAGGGGCTACTTCTTTTTCTTGCCCTGTTACCGTATCACGCAACATTATGCGGTAACGGTCAGCTTCAAAACCAGGTTTTGACATTGCTAAGTAAGCTAAATAACGTCCGTCTGCGGAGTAAGTCGGGTGTGCATCCCATGCTTTGTTAGATTCTGTAAGATTCTTTGCTTCACCGCCATCGACACTCACTTTCCATAAATCATAGTTAGTGATCCAAGCTTGGTCTTTACTTGGTGCTTTCGCGCTATAAACAACATACTTACCATCAGGTGTGAATGTTACTTCTTCCATACCTGAAAATGGTTTAGGTGGTGTTTCAGTGTCTAATCCCGCAGTAACGTCGGTAGCCGTGGTTACTTTTTCACCATTTAACTTGGCAACAAACAGATGGCTTCTTGAATGGTCATTCCAAGTATCCCAGTGTCTCACCATTAACTGTTTATATTCCCTGCCCGTTGACGTGCGAGCAGCTTCTGCTTCAAACTTCTCTTTCGAGCAGTTTAAATCCTTACACTCTGGGAATACACGCATGTTAACGACAGCTTGAGTGCCATCATTAGAAAGTTTAAAACCTTCTACATCGAGCGGGAAGTCTGTGACTTGCCTAGCCTCACCACCGTCCAGTGCTAGCTGATATAGTTGGCTAGAACCATCACGAGCAGCTAAAAAGTAGATGCTCTTATCATTGGGGCCAAAAGCGACGCTGTGCTCTGTGCCTGAAAATTGAGTAATTTGTTTAGCTGTCGCTGAATTTAAATCTTGAATATAAAGGTCTGAACTGCCCTTCCCGTCTGCATCAACATTTTTCACGGCATATACTACTTTTGTACCGTCGTTAGACAGCACAGCAGAGTGCAGCTTGTTGATTTTAACTAATTGTTGAACACTGAAAGGCTGTGGGCTAGCGGCTTGTACGCTAAATGCAGCGCCCACTGACGCTAACGCCAGAATGATTGCAGTTTTTTTCATCTTAGTTATCTTATTGTTATGTTTAAAAAGAGTCTTACCGAGACTAAACGGTATATTTATCCCTGAAGCGATACAGCACACTATCCAAAATAAATGGCTTAATCAATACGTTTAAGCCATTCAATTTGTATCTAGTTTTTACCTGTCAATTTAACACCGTTTAAATAAAACTCATTAAAGGATAAGTTCAACAGCCGCTTTTGACTTGTCAAATTAGAGCCAGCAGCTATTGAAATATCAGATCTAATTAGCTGTTTAATTTAACTTTCCAAATAGCGGGGCCGGTATCGTGAGCATTAACGCCTTCAGAATCGACAGCCACGGTCACTGGCATATCTTTCACATCAAACTCATAGATAGCTTCCATACCTAAGTCTTCGAAGGCTACTACGCGTGATTTTTTGATAGCCTTTGACACTAGATAAGCAGCGCCACCTACAGCCATTAAGTAACATGATTTATGTTTTTTAATAGACTCAACGGTTGCTGGGCCACGCTCTGCTTTACCAATCATCCCCATAAGTCCAGTCTTCTCTAACATCAAGTCAGTAAACTTATCCATACGAGTTGCAGTCGTAGGGCCCGCAGGACCAACAACTTCATCGCCAACAGGATCGACAGGGCCAACGTAGTAAATAAACTTACCCTTAAAGTCCACCCCTTCTGGTAGCCCTTCGCCACTTTCAATTAAGCTCTGTATGCGTTTGTGAGCTGCGTCTCTACCAGTTAACATTTTACCGCTTAACAACACGGTATCGCCGCTCTTCCACTGCTGCATCTCTTCTTGAGTGACTGTATCTAAGTTAACACGGCGAACGCTTTCTCCTACTTCCCATGTGATCTCTGGCCAATCTTCCAAAGACGGTGGCGCGAGATCAGCAGGACCAGTGCCATCTAAATGGAAATGCACATGGCGTGTTGCCGCACAATTAGGGATCATAACTACAGGTTTAGATGCGGCGTGAGTTGGCGCCGATTTAATTTTAATATCTAACACAGTCGTCACACCGCCTAGACCTTGAGCACCAATACCCAACTTGTTTGCACGGTCAAAGATCTCGAGACGTAATTTCTCGTCTGTCGTCTCTGCACCGCGTGCTTGTAGTTCGTGAATATCAACAGGATCCATCAATGACTCTTTTGCCATGACAGCCGCTTTCTCAGCGGTTCCGCCAATACCTATACCCAGCATTCCAGGTGGACACCAGCCAGCGCCCATTGTAGGTAGCGTTTTCTCTACCCAGGCCGCAATGTCGTCAGATGGGTTTAGCATCACCATTTTAGATTTATTTTCTGAACCGCCGCCTTTTGCTGCAATGGCAACTTCGACATGATTACCTGGCACCATTTCGACATGCACAACTGACGGAGTGTTGTCTTTAGTGTTCTTACGGCCACCAGCAGGATCGGCAACGATCGATGCTCTAAGTGGATTGTCAGGATTGGTGTATGCGCGGCGTACGCCTTCATCAACCATCTCTTGCACGGTCAAATCGGTTTTATCCCATTGGACAGCCATACCAATCTTAACAAAACAGGTCACAATACCAGTGTCCTGACACAGTGGACGCTTCCCTTCCGCCGACATACGTGAATTGATCAAGATCTGTGCAATAGCATCTTTAGCTGCTGCACTTTCTTCACGCTCATAGGCATCAGCCATTGAGTCAACGAAATCTTTTGGGTGATAATAGGAGATATATTGCAGGGCATCAGCAACGCTTTCGATTAAATCGGCTTGCTTGATTACAGGGACTACTTTGCTCACAGACACTTCCTTTTTAACAGACACTTATTTTGATAACCGATACATCCAGATAACAGCTCAAGATGTACGCTCCAGCAGCCTTAACGGCTTGTGTGTTTTGTTTTTATAACTTGTGTGAGCAATATGATACTCTTTCGCGACTTTGAGTTAAACATCACATTTTAGATAGGGTTAATAGATGAACAATATGACGCCTAAATCCGTTTATTCGATGCGTCTTGATTGGAATTTGACCACTGAAACCGTTTTCAGCCTTTTTTCCGACTCTCCATGGGCCATTTTGCTAGATTCTGCCAATGCTGATCACGTTGATGCAAAGTACGATGTGATCTGCGCAGCTCCAATCGCGACATTAACGAGCAGTGAAGCGTCAAGTAGAATCACGCACTCATTGAATCGACAACCGTTGTTTTCGCTTCACAGTGGCATTGCTAGTGAACAGCTTACTATTGAAGAGTATTTAGATGATCCGTTTGAATTGTTAAACAAAACCTTGGCTGAGCTGTATCCTATCGCCAAAGAGAGCTCATTGCCCTTTTCTGGCGGTGCAATGGGAAGTTTTAGTTATGATCTAGCGCGTAAAATTGAAAAGCTGCCTAATAATGCAAATGACGACGTCACGCTACCAATAATGAATATTGGCTTTTATGACTGGGCACTGGTGTTTGATTACCAACAAAAATGCTGGTCATTAGTCCATTACCAAAGCCAACAATCATTAACCAAGATAAAAAATCAACTTGATGGTTTAATGACACAGCAAGCCCAAAAGACATTCAAAAAACAGGCGCCAAATACCTCTAATTTGGCGGGTGAACCGTTTAAATTGATCTCTACTTGGAAGAATCAAATTGATGCTAGTGATTACCATCAAAAATTCGCCCAAGTACAACAATACCTTCAAAGCGGTGATTGCTACCAAATCAACCTTACTCAACGATTTAGCAGTTACTATCAGGGTGATGAATGGCAAGCTTACCAAACGTTAAGGCAAAGCAATGCCGCCCCTTTCTCAGCCTTCATGAGACTACCAGGTCATGCCGTGTTATCGATATCGCCTGAACGATTTATCTCGTTAACGGGCGATCAAGTACAAACAAAGCCCATTAAAGGGACAATGCCAAGAGATAACGATCCTGCCATTGACAACGAGCTAGCACTTGAACTTGCCAACTCTGACAAAGATCGTGCCGAAAACCTGATGATTGTAGATCTACTTAGAAATGATATAGGTAAGGTAGCAACAGCAGGCTCGGTCGCTGTTCCAACACTTTTTGATATCGAGAGTTTTCCTGCTGTTCATCATCTTGTTAGCACTGTTACTGCCACATTAAAGCCATCTCTTAATGCTAGCGACCTGTTAAGATCGTGCTTTCCTGGTGGATCAATTACCGGTGCGCCTAAAATCCGAGCGATGGAAATAATTGAAGAGCTTGAACCCTCACGCCGAAGCCTTTACTGTGGTTCTATTGGTTATATTAGCCAAGATGGAAATATGGACACGAGTATTACTATACGAACCTTAGTAGCGCAAAATGATAAAGATAAGAATATTATCTACTGCTGGGCTGGTGGCGGGATTGTCGCTGATTCTAAGGTTGAGGCCGAGTATCAAGAAACTTTTGATAAGGTGAGTAAAATCTTACCCGTACTATCAAATATGAATCAAGAGGCGTAAGCACATGGATTTAGTGGATTTTAGGCTCAAATTTAATCTCCACTCTTTACCTAAAGCCCATCATTTTCCCTCCTCACTGCCATTTGAAGTAAAGCAACCGTTACGAAAAGCCGCGGTGCTAGTTGCACTTAGTAGTTATAACGATCAGCTTGAGCTCATTCTAACCCGTAGACCTAGCCACCTGCGTCAGCACCCCGGGCAAATTAGTTTTCCAGGTGGTAAAGTTGAGAAGTTTGATCTGAGCTTTGAAGATACCGCATTGAGGGAAGCTCATGAGGAGATCGGTTTACCGAACAAGCATGTCGAAGTGATTGGTATGTTGCATGACCATAAAACCTTTACCGGTTTTGATATCACCCCAGTTGTCAGTATCATCTCTAAGCCGTTTACGCCTGTTATCGACCCTGGCGAAGTGGATGAGCTTTTTACTATACCGCTCTCATTCCTACTCGATTGTGACAACCGTCATATCCAATATTTTAGTCGGGGTGGGATTGAATACCCGGTTCATTTCATCCCTTATGGCCAATATTTTATTTGGGGAGCAACTGCTGCAATGATCGATCAATTGTGCAGGCTCCTGAGCCAAGACAGACCACTATCTAAAGTCAATATAACTGAATAGCACTGAGCAATTAAAACTCCACGCAATGTTACTAGCTTGAGTTATTGACTAAGATTGTTAGAGCATCGCTTTAGACCACGAAACGTATATAAAGTCCTGCGGCCAAAGAGCATAAAAACAACAAAGGTATGTTTATCCACCAGCCAAGGCGGCTATGGATCGCAATATAGTAGTTGAAACCCAAATTGATAAAGCTAACCAAAGCACACCACCAAACAATATCAGCCAGTAATATCGTTTGCACTGGATCCCATTCAAGACGAACCTCTGCACCTTTACTTTGAAGGTAGCCCACTGCAGTATCGGGTCTTGCTTTATCAAACAACATCAGTGCATATATAGCTAACGACCAACCGACAATCGACATTGTAGTCAGTAAATATTGAAACACTTTCAGCCTTTTCATCAATACTTTCCGTAGTTTTAAGCCTATTTTTAAAAACAATACCAAGATCCAGACCAACTTACCTTACTTTCCACTTGAGAAAAGCTTGTATAAAGGTAATATAAACGACCAAATTTTATATTTAAAACGTTTCGTTGGAGAACTAAGCAACAATGAGCATTACATCTGTCGCTTCTGTGTTTAAAGGTGACTTTGCGATTGGTTCGCAAATCACAGTACGTGGCTGGGTTAGATCCCGCCGCGATTCTAAAGCTGGGATCTCATTCCTCGCTATTTATGACGGTTCATGCTTTGACCCTATTCAGGGCGTAGTGCCGAATAATTTAGAGAATTACGACAACGAAGTGTTAAAGCTTACTGCGGGTTGTTCAGTCATTATGACCGGTGAGGTTGTTGAATCACCGGGTAAAGGCCAAGCCTTCGAAATGCAAGTGACTAATGTAGAGGTTGCCGGCTGGGTGGAAGATCCTGATACATACCCTATGGCTGCTAAGCGTCACTCTATTGAGCATTTACGCGAATTAGCACATCTTCGTCCACGTACCAATATCATCGGTGCAGTTGCCCGCGTACGTAACTGTTTATCACAGGCGATTCATCGCTTTTATAATGAACAGGGTTACATCTGGGTATCGACTCCGTTGATCACAGCGTCAGATACTGAAGGTGCTGGAGAGATGTTCCGTGTTTCAACATTGGATCTAGAGAATCTGCCACGTGATGATAAAGGCAGCGTTGACTATAGCGAAGACTTTTTCGGTAAAGAGTCGTTCCTAACGGTTTCTGGTCAGTTAAACGCAGAGACTTATGCATGTGCGCTATCTAAAGTTTACACGTTTGGTCCTACGTTCCGAGCTGAAAACTCAAACACCAGTCGTCATCTAGCAGAATTTTGGATGGTAGAGCCTGAAGTTGCTTATGCTGACTTAGATGACGCCGCAAAACTTGCTGAAGATATGCTTAAATACTGCTTTAGAGCTGTATTGGCCGAGCGCCGTGATGATCTTGAGTTCTTTGCCCAGCGTGTTGAGAAAACCGCAATTGATCGTCTAGAAGCGTTTGTTACTAGTGATTTTGCACAGATTGATTACACCGATGCTATCGAAATTCTTAAAGCTTGCGGTAAGAAGTTTGAGTACGATGTTGAATGGGGTATTGACCTTCACTCTGAGCATGAACGCTACCTTGCTGAAGAGCATTTCAAGGCACCTGTTGTTGTTAAAAACTATCCGAAAGATATCAAAGCATTCTATATGCGTTTGAATGACGATGGTAAAACCGTTGCCGCTATGGACGTTTTAGCACCGGGTATTGGCGAAATCATCGGTGGTGCACAGCGCGAAGAACGTTTAGACGTACTTGATGCTCGTCTTGCTGAGATGGAACTTAGCCAAGAAGATTACTGGTGGTATCGTGACCTACGTCGTTACGGTACAGTTCCTCACGCAGGATTCGGTCTAGGGTTTGAGCGTCTAGTTTCTTATGTCACTGGCGTATCTAACATCCGTGACGTGATCCCATTCCCAAGAGCACCAAAATCAGCGAACTTCTAAAGCTCGTTTGATATTTGCTTAAAATCAAAGCCTCTATTCTTAGAGGCTTTTTTGTTGCCTTCACCAAAACACTATCTCTTTATTCCCTCTTTTGTAACCGCTCTACAGTCATTAATTAGGTTAGCTTTAGTATTCACTAATAAAATCTGTCTTGCTTTATATTGCCCTTTAAAACCAGCTAGCCTCAGCTACATAATCGATCATTTATTTAGCAACCCCTCAAGGCGATTGTTAACAAACAAGTTACAACAAACGCTTTAAACGTGACCTGCGTCACAGTCAAACTACTGTAGGGACATTCTGTCCTTTTCCCTTATAAATAAATGATCTAGCTCAAGCCTCGATAATCTGACTCTCCGTAAGCCTCTGTAACCCCAAGAAAGCTTGACGCATATCAATATTTCTACCCTTTTTGAGGCCTAGACTGATGATGTTGAGCAAATTACTTTCAAGAATAATAAGGTTTAACCATGGAAACACACGAAGCCCTATATCAGCAAGGTGTGGCGCGAATGGAGCAATTGCGTCAATTGCAACCACGTCATAGTGAATCGCTGCAAGATAAAATGCTACAAAATGGCATTAGTCGTCGAGACTTTATGAAATGGACTGCATCTGTAACGGCAATGCTAGCGCTGCCACTGCCCTTTAGCACATTAGTAGCAGAAGCCGCAGAGCTTGCTAATCGCGTCCCGCTAATTTGGCTGCATATGGCAGAATGTACAGGTTGTTCAGAATCATTGATCAGAACCGACACCCCTAATCTAGACTCTCTTATATTCGATCATGTCTCACTTGAGTACCATGAAACATTGATGGCCGCAGCAGGATGGCAAGCAGAAGAAAACCTTGAACATGCATTAGAAGCCTATAAAGGTAACTATCTATTAGCCGTCGAAGGTGCGGTTCCTACCGCAAACAACGGCGCGTACTTAACCGTTGGCTGTAAAGGCCATACAGGGCTTCATATTGTCAAGGAAGCTGCTGAGGGCGCTGCAGCAATTATCTCTGTTGGTACCTGCGCGGCATTTGGCGGTGTTCAAGCAGCAGCGCCAAATCCAACTGGTGCTAAAGGTGTTTACGAAGTCGTTAATAAGCCTGTCATTAACCTAGGCGGTTGCCCACCAAGCGAAAAGAACATTGTGGGTACACTGATGTACTTCATTATGTTTGGCAAACTTCCTGCTCTGGATATGTTTAACCGTCCTAAATGGGCCTACGGCGCGCGCGTTCATGATAATTGTGAACGTCGTGGTCGTTTTGATGCAGGCGAATTTGTTGAAGAGTTTGGCGACCAAGGTGCCAAAGACGGCTACTGTCTGTACAAAGTCGGTTGTAAAGGCCCTTATACCTATAACAACTGCCCTACAGAGCGCTTTAACCATCACACTAGCTGGCCTGTTCTAGCCGGACACGGCTGTATGGGTTGCTCTGAACCCAATTTTTGGGATGACATGGCTGACTTTGAAAAACCATTAGGTAGACAACTACTACACGGCTTAGACGCCACCACAGATACCATCGGCGCAGTCATTTTAGGTGCCACCGCTGTCGGTATCGGTGCCCATGCAGTCGCCAGTGTCTTTGCCAAATCTGAAGAGGAATAATCATGAGTAAACGTGTAGTTATCGATCCTATCACTCGTATTGAGGGACACCTGCGAGTAGAGGTAGAGGTTGACGAGAATAATGTGATTCAAAAAGCTTGGTCCTCTTCTACCCTCTGGCGTGGTATTGAGGTGATCTTAAAAGGTCGCACGCCAATGGATGTTGGTTTAATCGTACAACGGATCTGTGGTGTTTGTACCTACTCTCACTACCGATGTGGTACAGAAGCGGTAGAGAACGCGCTTGGGGTAAAAATTCCGCTAAATGCTAAGTATCTCAGAAGCTTGATGCAAACCTCGCTCAATATGCATGACCATATTGTGCATTTCTATCACCTACATGGCTTAGATTGGGTAGATGTTGTTTCTGCGTTAAGTGCAGATCCAGCACTTGCTGCACAAGTAGCTCTTAAATATACAGACAATCCTATTAGTGCTGGCGAAGGTGATTTACGCGCAGTGCAACAGCGAGTAAAAGGTCTAGTTGAAACCGGTAAGCTCGGTCCTTTTGCCAACGCTTACTGGGGTAACAGCACTTATCGATTTACCCCAGAGCAAAATCTGATTGCTTTATCGCACTACCTTAAAGCGCTAGAAGTACAGCGTATTGCTGCTGAGATGCTTGCTATCTTCGGCGGTAAATCACCTCACCCTCAGTCTATCGTAGTGGGCGGCGTAACGTCAGTACGTGACATGTTAAGCCCTGCTCGTCTGCAGGAATGGAAACAAAAACATGCCATCGTTAAGGATTTTATTATTCGCGCATACAAAGCTGATGTAGTCATGGCAGCGGAAGCGTTTGGCTCTGAACCAAGTGTGCTTGGTGGTGTAAACGTTAAAAACTTCTTAGCTACCGATGACTTCGTACTTGGTGATGGACAGTACATGTTCAACCAAGGCGTGATCATGAACGGCGACTTAGCTGGTGTGAGTGATTTGAACCCTGAGCTAATTAAAGAAGATGTCACTCATGCTTGGTATAAAGCAGATGGGGCACAACATCCTTATGACGGTACAACCGTTCCCGACTATACCGGATTTGTCGAAAGAGACACCGTTTACGGTAAGTTGCCGACTGTTGATGGAGATGGCAAGTATAGTTGGGTTAAGTCGCCTCGCTATCAAGGTGAACCCGTTGAAGTGGGTCCGCTTGCCTGTTTGTTAGTGAGCTATGCTCGTGGTAACCAAGTGGTGGTCGATGCAGTCAATGGACTACTTGCCGCTACCGGACTTCCTATTGAAGCACTATTTACGACTCTGGGCCGCACCGCCGCCCGTATGCTGCAAACTGTAATCGTTGCAGAAGAAGGCTTAAAAACCTTCGATGCCCTACTGACCAATTTGCAGTCGGATGAGTCTACTTACACCAAGCCAGAAATTGATAGCAATAAAGAGTATGTTGGCCACGCCATGATTGAGGCACCGCGCGGTATGCTAAGTCATTGGATCCGCATCAAAGGTGGCAAGGTCGAGAACTATCAAGCCGTTGTACCAACAACGTGGAATGCTGGACCAGTTGATGGACAAGGCAAAGTGGGTCCTTATGAGGCGTCACTTATTGGCTTGAAACTCGAAGATCCAACCAAACCTTTAGAAGTCATTCGAATCATTCACTCTTTCGATCCTTGTATGGCTTGTGCCGTACATGTGATGGACTACAAGGGTACGAATTTGGGTGAATTCAAAATCGATCCCAACGGATTCTAGTTAAGGGGGTTAGCATGGCTACTCAATCTGCACCCTACCAAAGAGAACTTGTTTTTGGTGCGGCGATCAGGATTTTTCACTGGTTAAGAGCATTAGCAATCTTGATCCTGGTGATCACGGGGTTTTATATCTCTTGGCCATTTTTGGTGGCACCAGAAAGCTCGGATGTTTTAGTACAGGGGTATATCCGCGCGGCTCACCAAATATTTGGTTTCCTACTGGTTTCCATCACGTTGGTAAGAGCTTATCTGTTTTTCTTCGGTAAGAGTGATATCGAAAGACGCTCCTTTAAGGATGTACTAAGTCCTAAGAGCTGGATCACTCAACTTAAGTCCTATTTATGGATGGGACATTTAGACAAAGCTGGAGTCTACGGGCCATTACAATTTGTGACTTACTTGGCAATTTCGGTTGTCGCCTTTCTTATCTGCGTTACGGGTCTGGTGTTATATGCCAATGTATATCATCAGGGGCTCGGCGGTATGCTCGGCGGTATGGCCAATTGGGTCACTATGATGATGGGCGGATTAGCACCCGTTAGGATCTGGCACCACTACTTTACTTGGGTGTTCATCATTTTTGTTGTGATCCATGTTTATATGGCAGTGTGGAGCGGGATCCGTTTCAAACATAACTCGGTGGACTCTATCGTCTCTGGTTACGATTACCATAAGAAGAAATAAAAGGAAAACATGAAGATATTGCTACTTGGTATTGGCAATGTCCTGTACGCCGATGAAGGTATCGGCGTACATTTCGTCAATTACATCCAAGAAAATTTCCGCTTCCATCATCCACAACATCAGCTTGATATGATGGATGGTGGCACCCTAGCGCAGGGGCTTATTCCCACTTTATGCAAATACGATTACTTACTGGTTGTAGATACCGTTAACGCCAACGGAGTTGAGCCAGGTGAAGTCTACTTTTTTGATTTTGATAACGCTCCCCCTGAAATTGACTGGCAAGGTAGCGCTCATGAAGTAGAGATGCTGCAAACGTTAATTATGATGGAAATGGTGGGCGACAGACCGAAAACATTTGTACTTGGCGTAACACCAACGGTGCTTGAACCTATGACTCTCGGCCTTACGCCGCAAATTCAAGCCGCTGTACCTTTGATGGAAAAAACCTTGTTCAATCACTTTGAAACACTTGGCTTCTCACATTCTCGACATGCCAACATTGATATCAATGATCTCATTCCCGACTCTTACAAACGTGGTTTAATCTTAGATGAAGAATATTAGATTTGAATTTGACTGTCAGCGCGAGGTGCCCTTCTATGGGCACCTCTGTAATCAATACTTATTGAATGAACAATATGATGTAAATATTGGTCAAAATGGCCATCGTTACTTTATAGAAGCACAGGGTGAACAAGCAGATCTAGAGTGCTTAGCGGATGCCATAGCAGAAGACTTTTTAATCTCCTCTTGGCTGATAAAACCACTTATTACCTTAATCGACTCGCCTATAGGCAGTAAAAAACTAATTCAGCACTCGCCACTAGCACAGGAATACTGCCAACAGTGCCAGCCTCATTTTGGCGACAACCAAGCTAAACACTTTGGCCAGCTTGATTATGTCTGTCCATGTTGCCAAGCAGATAAACGTATCAGTCAGCAGCTTAAAAACACTGGATTAGATGATGTTAAAATACTGCTAGATAAGCTAGAGCAGCAAGGTCATGTAACTCTGCCCTGTGGCACAAAAGATGCTGCAATTAGCATTAGTTACAAGCCAAACAGGAGTAACCCAAAAAGTAACAGACAGAACCTAGTGATCTGTAACCCAAATAACCTTAATGCCCATTTTGTGGTCACCGAGCAGCAAGTACTTGCCCTGTCTAGCATTGAAAAGCCACTGATTAGTTGTCGTCCAATCGACAACCACCCTAGGCTGACCGATCCTCTTTACTCACTTTGCTTTGCTAATTCACGATTACTTATGGTTATTTGTGAACTGCTACGCCAGCGCGGAATAGACTGGATCTACATTGAGGGGGCAAACAATCCGCACTTTACCCGAGTAGATTCTCACTGGCTACCGCTATGTGAAATAACCCAAGATAACAACATACTAAGTTATCTTTCAAGTAAGCAACCATTGCACGATGATGCACACTATGGCCGTTTTCAAGTGCAGTGGAAAAAAGATCATATTGAAGTCTGCACCGCTAAATCGAATATCCAACAGGATCTCGGTACTGATGCGAATTTAGATCTTGAGGCGGCGACATGTGCTCTGCATGCTGCAACCTTATCTCTGAAAAAGCCAAAGAACTGTGCAGTACTATATCTAAGTGATTCAAATAAAAGCCGTATAGTGACAATGGACGCTAAACAGCAATTGGAGCTATTTTTCGAATTTCCTACTTTACCGGATAACGGTTATGAAATAGTTCACCAAATTGATGCCTCTCCACAGAAACAATTGTTCGACAAATTTAAACAACGATATCCTGATGACTACCTTGCGCTATTAGCGTTAAAACTCGATGGCTCAACCAATAATATCCAGTCCTTATGGGCGATAGCTGCTGTATTACTCGGCGCAACTAATGGAAGTCACTCGGTTCCCGCAAATAAGGTGTTGCTGAGTGATTTTGTTATCGCCAATGCTTTACGCCATAGAGGCAGTAATGCACCGCGAATAGACTACCCTCTTACCCGTGGAGAAGCCCATAGAAGTCTTAATTGGTGTAAAACTCTTGGCAGCATCCTAAGTTTTAGGCTTGCAGAAGATGGAAATATTGAAAAGCTTGCGTTTGGTATGCATGACTCTCTTGCTGACTTTATCTGTAACTGGGTTGAACATTTAGATCAGAATATCTCTATAAAATCAGTGGTACTCGCCGGAAGTAGCTTTGATAATGAGCTTTTAGGCAAAAGAATCGCCTTACGTTTAGGTAAAAACTTCGATCTAAATCCCAATGCTCAAATGGACTTGGAGGGACTTAACATAGCAGTAGGCTCTCTGTTTTTAAAACAGCGAAGACATTAATGACTTTAGCGCTAATTCGAGTAAAAATAAAAATAACCGGCATCGTTCAAGGTGTCGGTTTTAGGCCGTTTGTTTATCGTTTGGCGGATGAACTTGCACTGTCTGGCAGTGTGCTTAACAATAGCGAAGGCGTAACCATAGAAGCACAAGCTAATGAGCATACGATCAAGCAGTTCAAGCAGCAACTAGCTTCACCGCCTCCCCTAGCTCGCATTGATAGCTTTGAAGTCAAACAGATCCCGCTGGTTATGACCACTGAAGGATTTAGTATCATCCACAGTCAGAATAATGCAGATGCACTTGTCGCGGTATCCGCAGATAAATGTACCTGTGATGATTGTTTCGCTGATATAAGCAACCCAAAGTCTCGCTATTTTAGATACCCGTTCACCAACTGCACAAATTGTGGTCCTAGATACACCATCATAAACAACTTACCTTACGACAGGTTCAACACTAGCATGGCAACCTTTACCATGTGCCCTGCCTGTGAACAGGAGTATCAAGATCCATTAAATAGGCGCTATCACGCGCAACCAGTAAGTTGTCCTAACTGTGGCCCTCAATTGCGCTTTTGCAATTCAAATTTGAGCACAACTAACAGCACCACAGAGCCGTTAGTACAAGCAGTAGAAGCGCTAAAATCCGGTGGGATTATTGCAATTAAAGGGCTTGGTGGTTTTCATCTAGTCTGCGATGCCACTAACCACCAAAGTGTAAGGACTTTACGTCAGCGTAAGATAAGGCCAGCAAAACCTTTGGCGATAATGGTTAAAAATAGCGAAGTCGCCAAGAAGTTGGTAATAGGCAATGATACAGAATGGCAAACACTAGCCAGTAATGAGCGACCTATTATCGTTATGCAAAAAAGGCGACAACCTGAGCTAGAGATAAGCAATATGGTTGCTCCTGATATCGATAGACTTGGGATCTTTTTACCTTATACGCCTATACATTATATGTTACTACAACTTATTGATTTTCCATTAGTGATGTCAAGTGCCAACCTTTCAGGAGAGCCGATCATTACAGAAGGTAAAGACGTTGCAAACAAGCTTGGGCATATTGTCGACCATATTTTAGACCACAATCGTCCGATTCTAAATGGATGTGATGACAGTGTCGTTCAAGTGATTAATAACAGGTTACAGGTTTTAAGATTAGCCCGTGGTTACGCACCGCTGTCTATCTATAGCCCACATAATATCAATAAACCAACACTAGGCTTGGGTGCACAACAAAAAAGCACCCTTTGCTTTGCTTTCGGGCACAACCTGTTTTTGAGTCCACACATCGGCGACCTAGTGTCTATAGAAGCCGAACGCTACTTTCACGACACACTAAGTACTTTTTCTCGGTTATACCACTTCGAAGCAAAAGAGTTGGTGCATGACAAGCATCCTAACTACTTTACTAGCCAATGGGCTACTGATGAAAGTTCAAAAATTAAAGTAGAAGTTCAGCACCACTATGCTCATGTACTAAGTGTACTGGCTGAAAATAAAACCACCGAACAAGTGCTCGCTTTCACATTTGACGGAACAGGCTTAGGTGATGATAACAGTCTTTGGGGCGGCGAAGTTTTGCTTGCTGATGCCTATAATTACCAACGTATTGCTCACTTATCCCCATTTAAACTTATTGGAGGTGAACAAGCGATTAAGCAACCTATAAGGCTACTTATCTCTATATTGCTTGAAAAATATTCACCAGAAGAAATTGTCTCATTGAAACTGCCACCCATCGAAAGGTTAAGTGAAAATCACTTCAATAATCTTTGCACTGTATGGCGTAACACATCGCCTAAAAACATAACTAGCTCTATAGGTCGACTATTTGACGTTGTTGCTGTGATGCTAAATCTTGTGGACAACATTCAATATGAAGGTCAAGCAGGAATACTACTCGAAACCGCCTCAAATAGAGTGACACCCACCAGTGACATGAATATAACTCAAGGGAGGATGAATGAGGAATCCCAAGGAAATGTTGTTGAAACTCACTGCTCTTTTAAACTGCATTTAACCCAAGACAATCAATGGCCAACCATTGAACTGATTGAGCAGCTGGTGGCAGAAATAAACAAAATGCCCCTCACCTCAGACAGAGTGAATGTAATCGCCAAAGCCTTTATGGATTGTATCGCCAACATGATAGGTGATGTGGCTAAAGACTTTAAGTCTACCCCCATTGTGTTAACAGGTGGGGTGTTTCAAAACCGTTACCTCTTAGAGCGCTGCGAAAGTCTACTCACAGCCCACGGAAACAAAATCATGCAACCGAATTTAGTACCCATAAATGATGCGGGTATTGCACTTGGCCAAACATGGTTTGCTATCAATAATTGTAAAGAAATCGCTGTCAAAGATATTGGTAACCGACCAACACAAACATGACATCTATCGCAATTTGAATCCTACTAACCTGATTTACATCAAGGTCGGTCAGCTTATTGTGATCGACAATGGAATATAACTTATATAACGGAGTTACCTATGTGCCAAGATTGTGGCTGTTCAATTACCCGTCATGACCATTCTTTAAGCCCAAGCCAAGCTCATGTCGATGACAACATAGCAACCAATCCGCAATTGAACGATAAAAAAACCTTATCTGTCATCCATAAAATACTGGATAAAAATGATCTTGAAGCACAGCACAATCGAAAACATTTCGAAGCTCAATCTGTGACAGCTTTTAATCTCATGAGCAGCCCCGGCAGCGGAAAGACGACCCTGTTAGAACATCTTCACCTACATACCGACCTCAATTATGCAGTGATCGAAGGTGATCTAGAGACTTCAAGAGATGCAGACAGATTGAAAGCTAAAGGCATAGATGCATTTCAAATTCAAACGGGCGCGGCCTGCCATTTGGATGCTTTTATGGTGCACAGCGCACTGCATCATATCGATCTAAAGCCATTAGATATCTGTTTTGTTGAAAACGTTGGTAACTTGGTTTGTCCAGCAAGCTACGATGTAGGAACCCACAAAAATATCGTGTTGCTGTCAGTACCTGAAGGCGATGACAAAATAGAGAAGTATCCGGTTATGTTCCGTCGAGCTGATGTTGTGCTGATCACCAAAGCAGATTTGATGCCTCACTTTGACTTCAGCATTGCCGAATCAAAAGCTCAACTTAAAAAACTAAATCCAAATGTGGAGCTGATTGAAGTATCAGTAAAAGACAGCCAATCTTTAGAAAAAGTGGCTAACTGGCTGGCCACCAACCTTGGAGGTGCAGCTTAATGTGTCTGTCTATTCCCTCTCAAGTTGTTGAGATCCACCAAGGTGAAGAGTCTGTAACAGTCGATACTATGGGTGTTAAGCGCAAAGTATCCAGTCACTTAATGACAGAGCCTCTAATTCTGGGTGATTATGTGTTGATCCATATTGGCTTTGTAATGAATAAGATCGATAAAGAAGATGCCCAAGAAAGCCTAAGTTTATATAAGGAGATCGTCGCCAAAATAGAACAAGAGGAGCAGAGCTGATGCTAACACTCAATGCTCTCTACAAGGGCTTTAGAGATCCCGAAGTAATTAAGTCATTGGCGAAAGAGATTAAGCTAGAAGCCGCCAAATGTAACGATAAAATTAATATTATGGAGGTTTGTGGTGGCCATACTCATACCATTATGAAGTATGGCATTAATCAGCTATTACCCGATAATATTGAGTTTATTCATGGCCCAGGTTGCCCAGTGTGTATTATGCCGAAAGAGCGTATCGACCACGCAGCGGCATTAGCAAGTATGCCTAATACGATACTAATCACCTTAGGCGATATGATCCGCGTACCCGGCTCCAAAGGGAGTTTGGCGCAATTTAGAGCAAATGGTTGTGATATCAGACCGATTTATGACCCACTCGATAGTTTAAAAATAGCGTTAGACAACCCAAGCAAAACAGTCATTTTCTTCGCCATTGGATTTGAAACCTCAACCCCAATGACTGCGGTATTGCTTGAGCAAGCTGAAAAGCGGCAGATAAATAATCTACTTTTTCATATTAACCATGTTCTTGTGCCACCTGCTATTGATGCTGTAATGGCAGATCCGGCCGCGAAAGTTAACGCATTCATAGGTCCTGCGCATGTTAGCGTGATCAGTGGCGCCAAAGTGTACCGTGCTGCCGTAGAGAACTATGACACGCCTGTGGTGGTATCAGGTTTTGAACCCGTGGATGTTATGGAATCTATCTTGATGATTACTCGGCAAAAAGCGAGATCACAATCAAATTTAGAGAATCAATATAGCCGCGCAGTATCAGAGCAAGGGAATTTAGCTGCGCAAGAGCTCGTCAATAAGTACATGACTGTTCGACCAAATTTTCGTTGGCGAGGGCTCGGTCCAATAGCAGATTCGGCATTAATGCTTCGAGCAGCATACCAACATAGAGATGCAGAAGTCGTTTATAAAGATCAATTGCCTCAACAAGAGATCGATGACCATAAAGCATGCCAGTGCGGAGATATTCTACGGGGGCTGTCAAAGCCAAAAGACTGTAAAGTGTTTGGACGTGGATGTAGCCCAGAGACCCCTTTAGGCAGTTGTATGGTCAGCTCTGAAGGTGCCTGTAATGCGTACTATAGATATAATGGAGTGACTGAATGAGCACCGTTAATGTGAGTAAAACCGTTCAGCTTAGCCATGGCGGAGGCGGCAAAGAGATGAACCGTCTGATCAAAGACATTTTCTTTAAAGCCTTCGACAACCCTATATTAAGGAGTGAAGAGGATTCAGCACGGCTGCACTTTAACGGCGATACTGCCTTTACCACAGACTCTTTTACTGTAGCACCGCTGTTTTTTGCAGGGGGAGATATAGGAAAGCTAGCCATAGCAGGCACAGTAAACGATCTTGCCATGATGGGCGCTGAGCCACAATTTTTAAGCAGTAGCTTCATTATTGAGGAAGGTTTTCCAATAGAAGATTTAAAAACTATCGTCGCAAGTATGGCAACAGAGCTTAAAAAGTCAGGTGCTCGAATAGTATGCGGAGATACAAAAGTAGTTCCTAGAGGCTGCGCTGATGGCGTGTTCATCAATACCTCTGGAGTCGGCCGTATTATCAATAACGGCATCTCAGTCAAAAACCTAAAGCATGATGATGTCATTATCGTTTCCCGAGATATAGGCCGACATGGCGCAGCAATTTTAATGGCTCGTGAAGGGCTAGCGGTTGAATCTGAACTCACCAGTGACTGTGCGACGTTATGGCCAATTGTGGAACAACTTATAGCAAGTAATGTTGAAATACACGCTATGCGAGACGCCACTCGTGGTGGCTTATCTGCTGTACTAAATGAATGGGCATCAGCATCCCAAGTCGGTATTACTGTTAATGAATCAGAAATCCCTGTTAGCCAGGAAGTCGCAGGTTTGTGCGAGCTTTATGGGTTCGAGCCTTTTGACTTAGCCAATGAAGGTACTTTTATCCTCGCTGTTGCGCAAGATTGTGCAGAGAAAACTCTACAGATCATGCAAACATTTTGTCACTGTGAGCAAGCAGCAATCATCGGCAAGGTTAATGATATTAAAAGGGGCAAAGTGATCCTGAATACGCCCTGGGGAAGTAGTCGATTTTTAGATGTGCCACAAGGTGAGTTACTGCCGAGGATCTGCTAGTGCATGAATATTCGATTGTCACTGCGCTTATCGAGCAATGTGAAAAACTAGCCGAGCAAAACAGTGCAAATAAAATTACCCGCGTTGACATAAAGCTAGGTATTTTAAGCGGTGTTGAACCGGCGTTATTAGAAACAGCATTCGAAGCATTTAAGCTTGAAGGGATCTGCCATGAAGCGCAGCTTAATATGCAGATCCAGCCTTTAGTATTGCAGTGTCATTCATGTAATGAACAAACAATCCACCAACAACGGAGTATTGTTTGCGACCATTGCCTTAGCACTAATACTACAGTGCTCGAGGGAGAAGAGATGTTGTTGATGCAATTGGAACTTGAGCAGAGTTAACTTTTGTATATGGATAAAGAAAAAACACCATTAAATTAGTTAATGGTGTTTTTATAGATAGAGGTCTAGCTAAGCCTGGCTACGTTTAACGTTAGTTAGTGGCATGCCTAAATTCATCAGATAGCTCAGCTTTGGATCTTTTCAAATTCTTCTGTGCTTGCTCAAAGTAACTCGGCGAAGTATCAATTGCTCTTTCAAACAGCTCTATTGCTTGATCATATTTACCTTCTAACATAAGGAAATACCCAAGGTCATTCAGCGCATCGGCCGGCTCCATCGCCTGTTCAAATGTTGCAAGCGCTCTTTTATATAAGCCTTTACGAACATAAACTAAACCAAGGTTTGTCCAAGCTCGATCTAGGTTTTGATCTTCTCTAATCGCTTGCCTTAAATACCTCTCTGCATTCGTTAACTCCCCAGTCAGATAATAAGAATATCCTAGATTAGAGATTAAGATAGCTGAATGAGGTTGCAGCTCTAGCAGTAAACGAAAATATTCACGAGCGCTTTCATGCTCGTTTTGAACATCATCGAGAATTGCTATAGCGTTGTATACTCTCGCAGGCGAGTCTCTGTCAGGGACATAGGGCGCGAGCATACTTTGATGGTTTTATAATCCAAAGAAGACTCGTGCTCGATAATCATCGCTCCACCCAGCTTTCTTCAACTTCACTTTTTGGCTCGGCGCTCCACAATCGTATTGCTTCAGCATGTTCATCACGAAGCGTCTAAATAACGCAATATTTTCTACTGCAGCGTCTAGCGTGATGCGTGAGTTATCCTATTTAAAAACAACATCTAATATATAGTGTTGACTGTTTTCGATCCGCCAGTGCTGCCGAATATAGTGTCCTAACATCTTATGATTAGCGGCCATAGAGCTAATGTAATATGACGTCTCTATTGTTGTTTTACCCTTGATATGACGATGCCTTTCCACAGCTATTATACCTGTCTCTTGATCAGATCTTATAAGCTCTCACCATCAGCCACCATTTCTTTCGCGACTCGATAGCCTACAACATGAGACTGCAATGTACTACAACCTTCCCAAACGGCCGCCCAGCTTGCTATACCTGTTCGCTTGGTATCGGTAAAACCACCCAGTTTTGCGATTGATTGATACGCCCATTTTAGGCTTGGTGCTCCTTTTTCTTTATGCCCTCTAGCCTTATTAAATCGCATTAACACCTTCCATTCATCCTCTTCGAGTACCGCGTCACAGCTTTGACTCTCTACGGCTTTGGCTTCTTCAATCAGACCTTTCTTGCGTAAATAATAAGGGATGGTGATGGCTTCTCTGAGTTGCAGTAAGCAGACACCAATAAAAGCTAAGATTGAAACGGCTCTTTCTAAGTTCTTAGGCTCCGTCATTCTTTGCCGCTCTGCACCTGCACCCGTTTTCCAGGCCTTGTGAAAATTTTCTATTGTTGCTGTTTATCCTGAATATAACTCAGTATGTCTGCTTCTCTATCACACACTGAAATGACCCGTGACATCATGTCCCC
>NZ_JBFRMK010000094.1:0-14553 GCF_041470405.1 Shewanella sp. 10N.286.45.A1 | reverse complement strand
GGTTTACCGGACGCTTACAGAGATACCAAATATGCCAGTTATATTCAGGGAATCTGATACTGTTACCGTCTCCGTTAAGCAGGGAGAAAGTAAAATAATAAGAGCAAGTTCCCCATCTCAAGATAGTCATAAAGTTATGCTTAGTACGCCACTTGTGAGAGAACCACATTGTCTCTCTTTAGTCGCAGCTGACGGTAAAAGCGTTTCTTGGCTAAAGTCACCATCTTTTGAGATTTTAGGTGGTTTTAGAGAAAAGGTTGTATCTACTTTTAATTCACCTTTTTGATGCGAAAATCTTATTTGTGGTGTCATCACTATTAATAACCGATTTACTATGTTCAGCAAGCCAAAGTTTTATCTTTGCCCTAGAGAAAACTAGAAAACCAACACAATTTTGCGCAAGTAACAGCTAAAGCTGTCGTTGATAGAAAGGTGTTTCTGGCTAGCATAAGCATAGGTAATTAAACCATATTTTAGATTGACAATTAACAAATTAGATGATTACTTTGGCCGCTTACTTTTTGCCTCGAACCTTTAATAGTAATTTATCTAGAGTTTTATTAACTTCCAACTCATCCCTAACATCTAAAGTAGGTAAAATAGCTTTCATTAAGCACAAAGTATTCTCAGGCCAAAAGTAATCTTTCACTGAAAGAGCTTTGTTTATGCTAGCAAAGTGATGTTCAGGTTGTTTTAGTAAATATCTATGTTGCCCCCCAAAAGCTAACCATTTAACTTTTAATGACTCAAAAGCCAGCCTAGAGATTAAATCTGATTGCTTTAGATCAACACCTATTTGAATGGCGACTAGAGTACGGTAAAATGATCCAAAAATTAGATTTATAGGAGTTCTAAATTGCTGAAATCGAAACCTCATCAATAATTTAGCATTATGAGATAGTGCATCACTTGCATGCATATCACTACCTTCTAATATGCTGATTAATTCTGTCCTAATAACGACTTCAGGTTCTGTTGAAATATACTCAACTAGTTTATCGACTTCCCCCCACTTATTTTGTAGTGCACAACTGATAACAAAGCTAAGTAAGTATTGCTCTACTATATTACTAACAAGTTCAAAATCGGCTTTGGTTGCTTTTGGTAGTGTTTGATATGTGAAATTAATCTCTATTGATTTATTTATATCGCGTGCATTAGCAAAAGCATAACTTAAATGTGGTACGTAGCTTTTCAAAGCGTTAACTAATAACTCTCCATTTGGTTTTATGATTGCCGTTTCAAGTCTAGAAGAGCTTAAAACAAAGTCTCCTTCTACAATTGGACCATTACCTAAAATTACTAAGAGCTTTGAAGATATACCTACATCGAATGAGCAATAACTCTCTATCGAAGCTAACATGTACCAAGCCATTTCGATAGGTGCTAATCTTTGCTTGTCTATATCTTCACTAGGTTCAGGGTTACTAACGATTCCTGGAAACATACTGACCTCTTCACCGTTAGGTACAAATTGTTTTATTTTAGTTGCTTCTTGTTGAAGCCATAACAAAATGTGACGAGATATTGCATGGCAGTGAGCAGCTTGTAACGAGCTTTTAGGGTCTATCTCTTTCAGTTCAAGCAGTACCTCTGCAAGATCTTGAATGCACTCTTTTCTATTGCCACTATGCCAACTCGCTAAGGCTGCATCAGCTTTCAAACCTACTTGCATAGGTTTATTATCTAGAAACTCCCTTCCTCTGTTAGCAGAAGCTCCAAGTAAATAATACTTTCTTGCTAATGAGTAACTACTCTCATTTTCTGCACAAATAGCGGCATCCCGATAAAAGAATATTTTATCTACATTATTAAGTGGGGCATTTGAGTCTATCAGTTGATTTGAAAGAGCAAGACTTTTACCATATTCTTTGGCCCTAAATAGGACTTTTGCTTTTGCTCTTATTAAGCAAAAATTTGAATATCCATACTTCGCGAGGCCTGAATCAATGAGCTCAAGAGCTTTCTCTTTTTGCCCTCCTGATTCATCCCAAATAATAGCGGCGAATTGTACGCAAACTGACGCTAGTTCCTCATACTCCCACTTATTTGCAAAAAGCTCTAGTTCAGAGAATATAGCTGAGTGCTTTTCGCAATCAATAGTTTCTTTTTTATACTCATGTAACCATGCCCTCCTCACAAAAACATCTACCCCAAAATCAATTTGTTCTATAGTTTGGAACAGCTCTTTTCTAGCATCTGAGTCCAATGTATCAACAAATTCAAATAATGGGGTTAATGCTTCTATTGTTTCAATTTGATGGATCTGGTTAATAATCAAAAAGCTTATAGCTGATACACCATCAATTTCTGTCGGTATTTCTTTGTGAGGTATTGAAGTAGGAAGTAATTGTGCTTTATTTTTAAATAAAGCATTAAGTTTCATAACTATTGAACCCCAGTTAGGTAAATTTCCAAATTTAGGCTGAGACAATAAAAGCTTTGTGTAGATCATTATTCGTACTAATACCGAGCTGCCAGTCTCTTGAGCATCAGAGGTATCAGCTTCGATTTCAAAACGGTTAAACGTTTCTAAGTAACGCTCTTTTTTATCTTCAAAACACGTTAAAAGTATTAGCTGGGCCCCTCTCAACATAATGTTTACATTCGAGTCCTTTATATAAATTGAATTGCCTGTACTCAAAAAAGTAAAAATCATTAAGTGTGGGGCGATGATTTGAAGTTCACTAAGTTCAGTTGTAAGAATTGGAAAGCATAGAAGTGCAAGCGCTTCAGTATTTTCTCCTGCAAATGCAGCTATGAATGCAGTATTCATTGTAATCGGATCTATTACTTTTGTACGGAGGATTGAGTCCGCAATTTCACATTGAATTGGTTTCTGCTGCTGTTTGGTTAAGGTTGCAGTAGCAAAGTTTGATAACAATGGAGATAAAGAAAAGCGATCAATTTCATGTTGATCTATCCAAGACCCTACAAGGGTGTCAAAGGTAATTCCTGCGTCTGCTATTTTAGGAGATAATAAAGCTAAATCAAGAACCAGATTCCTATTAAATCTACCTGTAATTAAAGATACTCGTTCGACAATCTCCCTTGCACTAGCAGGGAGTTCATGAAGTAACCGTTCCCTTGTTTTCTTCTTAACTTTTTCTACCGTTTCATTTCTTTGCAGCAAAGAGTTTAAGGTCCGAAATTCTTCAATGCTCCATTTGCTTTTTTTCATACTTTGAATCATTGCGATAACTAATTGAGGGTGTCCTCCACCTGATGACATATATATATATTGTGTCCAATAATCCTCTGTCACACCCAAAGCAGATAAAATTTCTTTAATATCTGCCTCCGAAAAATCATCAACTTTTAGTTCAACCTCCTGAGGGAGATCAGCAGAATATAGGTAATCTTCATCTGTTACTTTTGATGATGTGAAAAGTATAAAAACATTAATTTTTTTACAATAATGATGAAGGCTAAGTAACTTATCGGTAACAGTAGGCGTGAAGACACATTCAAGATCGTCAATCAGGATTCCTGTTACTTCTTGATTATTAAGATTCAGTAATGAACTAGCTAAAATTTGACAAACTTCCTGAGAATTTAACCCTCTTAAATTAGCCCCAACCCAAAGTCCTCCTAGGTGTTCCGCAGCCATCTTGGCCGCAACGGTTTTTCCAACACCAGCCGCTCCATACAACCATGCAGTATTATTGTTTTTAAGTGAATATACAGTGCTATCAATTAATTTGTTTCTTGAAGCAATTGCTCTAGGAAGCGGAACACTTTCAATTGAACTTAGAGGTGACGTATGCGATACAGCTATATCTGAATTACCTAATGAAGAAGGCATAAATTGAGAAATCAAGTTTTGTGAAATTGAACGAGTCAATTCTTCCACATCTATTTGGGTAGCGGAATCAATTAATTTACTTTGAGAACTGGTGCTTTTTTCATTTCCATGATGCTTGTAATCTATTAGATTTAATTCAGGGATTAAGTACTTCTTAAATAAGGATATACAAGTGCAATTAACACCAACGAAATTATCTTCGCTTACAGACTTTACTATTGAAGTTAGAAAGGCTTCGCTTGAATCATTATCATGAATAAATACGCCACTACCAGACAAGCCTTGTAAAACCTCAGCTCCAGATTCGCCTTGAAAATCAGTATAGTCTTTCTCGGGTATCTCGATATGAATATCTGCGCCCGCTGTACCGTTTTTATAACAAGGCATTACCGAGTAAATTTTACCGCTTTGAACCTTACCTCTACCTCTAAATATAAACTCCAATGCTGGCTCATTAGTCTCACTAGTAAAAAATACTTCTGGAAAGTCATCGCTATTTACACCAACTTCAATAGCAACGATGTCATGAGCCTTATATATTTCGAAATTGCCTAACTCTCTAATAAACGTTAAATTCCCAAATTTTTCAGACTCATAAGTTAATAAAGAACTAAGTTCCTCGCTATATTGCTCACACCTTTCTCCAAAAGTGACGTGTGCAGAAGTTAATACATAAAATGCATTTTTAACCTTAACGAGTACAGCACTTCCTTGATAGTTTGATTCTTTAGAGATTTGAACAGTCACGTTGGGCAGAAATGTTAAGTGGTTCATGACAGTCTAATCTCATTTTGTTCTATATAATTTATCTTGTATGAAAGACGTTCTTCGGCACTTAATAAAGGTCCATTTCTTGTTTCAATAGTCGAAATCGAGTGATTAAAGTAAAAATTAATTTCATCATTGCCATTTCTATCAACCAAAGCTGCTAGCTTAGCAATAGTTTCAACACTAGGGTGCTTACTCCTTGCTTTACCACCGTTTGTACTAATAATAAAGTTATTACAACTAATCATGTTTAGTAGCTGTTTTGAGATGCTTTTTGCACTGCCATGGTGTGACAACTTAATAAAGTCAAATGCTGCTTTTTGTTTAGAGTTAAAACCTTCCTTTAGTAGATAGTCTGAAATAACTTCAGGATGTGAATCAGCTAAAAAAAGTACTTTTTTATCTCTAAAATTGAGAATGAAAGCAATAGAGCTAGCATTAGCAATATCATCATTTTTTTTAGGGAATGAATCTGGTTGTTTTGCCCACTCAAGAAGAGGCTTAGCGACTGAGTTTAGGGATATGCTTGTTCCCTTAGTATTCTGCTTCACTGTAGCTAGATGGTCATTATATTTCTCGTAATAATTATCTAGCTCGGTTTGAGTTGGAGAGATAATATCTAGCGATAGGTTTTTAGAGACCTCAATAGTTTGCCCTTGAATTAGACCCTCAAATGGTAATTTTTTGTCTTGTAGCAAATTAACTAAATCTTTTGCTTGCCGTATAGATATTACGCCATTAGTTCTGGGAATCGGTATAGATTCAGGGGAGTTTACGTAAACTTTATCTAAGGCAAATTTTTCAGGGTAGTCATTAATTAATGGAAAAGCGCCATTGATGTGATCCTCATCAGAGTGCGTTAGAATAATGAAGTTGGCTGAATTGATTTTCTTCTTTATGTGATGCTGGTAGGTTAATTTGAACCCACAATCAACTAGAAGCTTTATACCACTGACATGCTCTTCAATAAGAAAAGCATCCCCATATCTTGCTTCAAAACTAGTTATTATCAATCCCATGTTTACCTGTTAAATCCTCTATTTGGCATTAAACTATTCAGGTTGCTTTTTGAGCGTTAGATTATTTAAGTATTGAAATTTGGCTAATTATTGACATCGATGTTTCAGTACAACCACATTAATCCTATCTTAAATCAACATCATAATCAGAAAAAGTTTTACTTCTCATCTGCTTCAAGTGAAATCCACTCAAGCCATTTTTTAGCACCGTTAGTGTCAAATGTTTTGGTTCCATACCCAATAGATAAAACGTCGTCTGGCAAGAACTCATCAAACTTCTCGACCTGCTTTTCTAACACTGATTCGGCTAGCATTGTTTCGTTGGGCAATTGGGTTTGTGCTAAAGTTTGCAATGTAGCTTTAACATCTTCAAGGGATGTTTTTTCTATCTCAATAACTCCCGCATAAGCACCGGCTTCGTAGCCTTCCTTAATAAGAAGAGCTACGATCGTATTTACTATTTTATCTCCCAACCATGTGAATATGTAGGTTGTATTACCAGCCTGTAGCAATGACCTGTTCGCTAGTTCTGCGGTATTAAAAAAACCAATACTTTCATGGAACATTTCTTTGGCTGGGGGATCTGCAAAATCTACTTTTTGGTCGCCGACTGATATCCTGTAATCGCCTTCTTTAAGCATGCGATACATTTCTTTGCGCACGACGTCATGAATTGACATCCCGCCACCACCGAACTTTGGCGGCTTCCCACCTTTGGCGAACTCTACGTAGATAACTTTTTTGTCGGTGTCGACGTCTTTTACTCTCCAGCGCTTTCCAGCAAAGATAATATGCTGGCCAACTAACACAAGTGAATCAACAGGCAGGGTTCCAATTGTATTTACGCCACTAATAACCCTGAACTCTTCTGGAGTTTTGAATACCGCATAAAATGAATAGTGATTTGTAATACGCTCACCTAATAGCCCTAAAACAATCTCACCGCTACCTAACTGCGTTATTAGTTCAGTTTTCCCCATATGACTCAGGAGAGCTTTAAAGTTCTCAACTCCGACGTTCTGAAAAGGACCTTCTTTACAAAGTAATTTAAACAACTGCTCCGCTCTAATACCACCCCATTGTGCAATTACTGCAAGTGTCTGATGCAGAAGCGCTGAAAAATGGTAAAGGGACGTATCGGCAGGCTCATACCACTTATTGCTAATTAATAATCTGATCATTGCGAGGGATTGCACTAACTCCAACCGGAGTTTATCGATAACACTAGAATCTTTCGTTAACTCCTCTTCAGCGATCAACATTCGAAGTATAGATGGACCTCCACGCCGCCCTGAACGCCCCATTCGTTGCCTTAAACTAGAAATGGAATGAGGTGCGGTTACTTGAACAACCGAATTTACTTTTCCTATATCGATACCCAATTCTAGTGTCATTGTACAAACCGCTGTCGTAGGTAATTGCTCTTTTTGAAGTCGCTTTTCCAAGCTTTCCCTAAGTTCTTTCGAGAGTGAACCATGATGGGGGAAAAACTCATTAGGCACGACTTTTTGATCACAGAAATCACTTAATGTTGCGGCAATACTTTCAGTTCGCTTTCGACTGTTTGCAAAGACTAAATGATTACCTCCACGGCAAAATTTGAACAAATCTTGGCATATTTGGTATTCCGCATCTACAGGAGCCTTATCATCTACACTTGCCGAGTTTAGATAACCTTTAACTTGAACCTTAAATGTCGATGTAGAGTGCGAATCTTTAATTATTTTGCACGGTAAGGATTGGTTTGGTCTAAGTGACAATGGCACTTTTTCCAATTCACCGAGTGTTGCACTCAATGCCGCTCTGGGAATTGGTGACTTTAATCTCCCTAGAAGATGCTCCAAACGATGAAGCAGTGAAAGTAAGTGATGCCCTCGTTCAGTACCAAGAAAGGCATGGAATTCATCAATAACAATATATTTTAAATTAGAAAATGCAGATTTCACCCACCCAGCATCACGAATAAGCAATGACTCAAGTGATTCAGGGGTAATCAGTACAATACCAGCTGGTGACCGCCTTAATTTATTCTTCCTACTTTGTAGGCTATCACCGTGCCATGGGGTAACAGGCATATCCAGTAAATCTGCAAGGCTTTCTAAACGTCTATCCTGATCATTGATTAAGGCTTTTAGTGGGCTGATATATAGAATACCAACCCCTTCTTTTTGATCTGCTATGGCACTGATTGCTGGTAAAAAAAAAGCTTCAGTCTTACCCGATGCTGTTGAAGCACTGATCAGAACATCAGTTTTGGCAGATAGTATCGGATCTATAGACAAACATTGTATTTCTCTTAAGTTTGCCCAGCCTTGCTTAAAGATCCATTGTTGAACCCTGATATCTAGCTTTTTATATTCGTCGATCATAGTTTAAAGTCAGCAAGTCCATCTTCGCTCTCTTCGACCTCAAGTTCGACATCTGAGGGTTTTTCTTCTTCAATAGAAACCGATGAAATTAAACTGTCCCATACAATAGATGGATTTTGATCAACTACCGCAAGCATGTCTAAGAATGCTTTTATTGTATTACGAGGAGTCCTGAAGTAAGCGTCCCCAATTGTCTGACTACAGTGGTGAAGAAATGATTTAAGCGCCTCATCGGGCACGAGGTACTGCGATTGATCACCAGAAGCATAAACGTGCCGCAAATTTTTCAAAAGAATGTAAAGTTCTTCTGGTGTCAGGCTAGACAGGTGCAGTGCTGGTGAGGAGTAGTCGATTACACCAGCTTGCTTAGCAAAAGTATTTCCTGCAAGACGCGACTGAAGAGCGTCATAGCTGTATAGCCCCTTTCGTGGGTCTAATAAAAACTCCGGCGTACCACCTAATAGAAAACCAAGGTGCTCCGCTGATCCCTGTAAACAATCATTAAGCATTCTTAGAATTTGCTCGTAATTAGACGTTCTTGCTTGAGTGCTATGTAGTTTGTACAAATTAACCAATTCATCAAGGTTAACTATCAAGCCTTGGTAACCAGCTTGCCGAACAAATAGACTTAACAGTTTTAGAGAGTCGTAAAAGGATGCATCCGTAATTATGCTTCTGACACCTAAGTCTTTACGAGCATCTGTCTTCGTTGAATACTCTGCTCTAAGCCACTTGATCGCATGACTTTTTAAGTCATCATTATCTTGCTCATGACCCAGCCAATAAGCTTCGATAACTTTGGCAAAGTCGTATCCACCAACTAACTCTGATAAAGACGAAAGGCGCTCATGAATAACTACGGTTATTTCTTTATTTGATGCATCAGCTTCTTTTCTAGCTTCAGTAATAAATTTTTCAACGACACTTGTTAGAGCGTTACCGTCAGACTTATTTCGTGTCGACATATTACGCATTAACTCAGAGTAAAGATTACGAGCTTGACCTGATGAAGCATGAATGCGGCGATCCGGTGATAGGTCAGCGTTAACGGTTACCAATTTTCTTTCAAGAGCGATAGATCTTACAACACTCAAGAAAAATGTTTTTCCCGAACCATACTCACCAATAATGAGTCTAAAAGCAGAGCCACCATCTGTGACACGTTCAATATCTTGAATCAGTGCTTTTAACTCTTTTACTCGACCCACTTGAATGTGTTGGATCCCTACTTTTGGCGTCACTCCTGACTTTAAAGACTGGATAATTGCATCTCTTTCTTTAGACCGTATTTTTTTAGCAATCATCATTTATCCTTTTAGCTCTTCAACAATTTCAAGATCGACATAGATGTCACCATCATCATCCAATACAGGAGCATCTACTTTTTCATAAGCCCAGTCATTGATGGTTTCTATCGCACCATCGACCATGAGGCTAAGCTTGCCACAAAATTCATTAACTTCATTACGCGACCATGTTTCTTTACTGAGCAATGTGTCGAACAACTCTTTATGAGCATGGTCCAATCCATCAGGCTCTGATTGCTCTCTTATAACCTCTATTTCAGGTTCATCATCAACTGCAAAAATACTTTCCAACATGGTCTTGGCGTCACTCGTTTCACTTTCATGCATAGCTAAAATGCCTTCATCCAATTTAAATGTATTGCCGCTAGTATCGGTGCTTTCCGAACGAGTAAAAGTACGGCTATTCGAGGAAGTAAAATGATGGATATCACTGGAAACAAGAGACCGATCCAAACCAAGTGAAGTGTAAAGTTTTTCGATTTGTTTTATTTCTGATGAATCTACTTTCCCATCAGCTAGTGCTATGGAAATCATGAACTTTTTTAGAAACTCAATTTCATTAGTTTTAAGCTTTTCAATTCTTGCTTTCAATCCAGCAGTATTTGCTGGGCTATTTAATCTCCAGATCAAATAGGCTTTGAGTGAGTTTTTTTCTGATGGGCTCATATTTTCATCTTGATCTACCAGCCTTTGCAGTACTAGTTTCTCTTGTTGATCAACGTAGCCATCGATTGTTGCTACCATTGCGCCAAGCCTCATAGCTAAGCTAACTTGATTGAATGCTTGGCTTGGTTCAAAGAACTCACCATGAGCAGGTGTGAACAGTACAATATTGCCATCAGCTTTAACCTTTGCTTGATGAAAGCGTTGATCTGGGGCTATTCCTATATTAGCTTTGGTCGCTAGATTGGTTAGTAACTCGTGCTCTTTTTTATTTATGGCCTTCGGAAATGGCATTCCAGTGTGGGACCAAAACTCTTTAACAGTAGTAAGCCCATCTTGGTTTTCTATGACTTGTTCAGCCCACTTTTTAAATTCTCCAATAACAGGGGAATTTGACTCATTTACCAACTCTTTAGGCAATAGCATTAACGCTGCAATATCATTTTTAGAAGTATCAGCCTTACCCAGGTATCTGCTGTAACTTGCCAGCTCCTCGGTACAAGCTTCTGCAATGGGAATGAGTTTCTTAATGGGTCCTTTTAGAATGCTCGGATCTGGTAATTCCTCAACAGCTAAATCAACCCCATGAATGCCATTACTTGCGGCATTATAGGAAAGACGCAGCTTCGTTTTATTAGGCTTAACAGATATACCTTCACCAAACTTTTGCGAAAAACGGATTTCAAAAAGTGTTCTAAATTCTTCTTCGCACCTTCTAGCTGGCATTTTGAGAGAATACTCAAAAGTATTTTTCAACCAAGCTAGAGCTAATTTAACTCCAACTATCTGGTCATTAACAACTGTATTAGCTAGTTTAATTTTGAATGATAAAGCATTATTCGTATCGGGTATTTCGTCCATCCGATACTCAAGTAAAGAAGGCCTGAACAGAGTCATCAATTCTAGAAAGTCAGATGAATATCTATTAAATGAACGGTTGGCACTAAATACTTTATTTAAGCGTAGAACCTCGTCGAAGATAGCTATGAACTCTGGATCAGATATATCAGAGGTAGCTTTGTTTTCTATGATTCTTCGTTCAAAGCCGTAGAAATAAATGAAAACATATCCAATTGGTATATTGGGATTTGAGCGCTCTGAAGCTAACCAATCGAGATATGCTCCTCTACAACCTTGCGATAGTGATGCATAGCTTGGCCAATATCCTAAGGATTCATCAGATTGTGTTTCTGCATTTTCATTTAAAGAAGGCTTAGATACAGGTCTCTTTTCATCAACTAACGATGGTTCTATTCCGTATCCATCAAGAGAGTCCATTACTCCACCAAAGTAGAAAAGACCACTTTTGAGTTTTCGACCATTAATAGTTAACTGTTCACTTTCTCCAACCCATCGCCCCTTTTGCTTATTCGATGATTTTTCTGATTCATAACCAAAATTTGTCTCGATCGTGAAAGTTGCAAATTCGTCATCGTCACTGCTGTCAAATGAAGAAACTGATGATGTACTCACGCTAGATGAAGTAGAGGAACTAGTTCTATGCCTTGATGTTTGAGACGGTACATTTCTAGTTTTTGATTTATTAGCCGTATTAGACTTCGAATCCCCTGATATCCATCGATACAAAATATAGAGAACAATAGCTCCTATAAAATATTCCATTATTTTTCCTTATGTGCAAAAGGGAGAGCTTTAAAGAAGAATTTCTTATTACTTTAATCAGTTATATGCGTTCAATTAACAGCCGCACGGCAAGAATATACCCATAGTTAAATATAAGGCAAACACTTCAAGTGAAAAACGCAAAGGTGAAAGGATAAACTGAAAATAAGCGATTAGTTTGGAGGGCGTTAGTGTAAAAAAAGAGTATGAAAAAATTGCTTTTAACTATTGGTTGAATCGGTGTCCGATAAAGATAGTACACAACAAAAAGTACAATATTATTTATTACACGTTTAAAATCAGAAGGTTGAACCCACTTAGTATTAGAGCGATGGTACTAATCTCTAGTCAGCATTTTCGCTTCTATCTCCTAAACTAGCAGCCCAGCTGACAATTTTAGTGATTTCAGGTCGGTGCTCACGCCATAAGTAATTAAGCTCTTTTTGCAATTTGTCGAAACCTTCACGGGTGACGATATTCGTTCTCATACGGACTACTTTTTAGAAGGAAATGATAATCTGTGGCCAAAAATCATAGCATATTTTAGTGCTATCACTGTATTTTCGCGCTAGGGGAAAATATGCTTTTTAACTAACAGTGCGGTAAATAACAGTTTGTTCAATTTAGTTACAATTTACAAACAGCGTTAGAATGATGATTATTGCACTACTTTTCAATAACCTAATCATAAAACAAATACTCATTAATGCCGTTAAAGCTAGCTTTTACTCATTAGCGGCTAGTCATCAACATGTTAAAGCGGCTATATTAAGCTAATTCATTTTCAATATCAGCCAGTTGCCTAATACCTACTTGGCTTCCTAGCAAAAAGGATCCTACGCATGGGACAAGAAACCTCAAAAATTCTCGTGGTCGACGATGATATGAGGCTACGCGCCTTATTGGAGCGTTACTTGATGGAGCAAGGTTATCAAGTCCGCAGTGCAGCCAATGCGGAACAGATGGATCGCTTATTGGAGCGTGAAAACTTCCACCTGTTAGTATTAGACTTAATGCTACCTGGTGAAGATGGCCTTTCAATATGCCGCCGACTACGCCAAGTCGGTAACCCTATCCCGATTGTCATGCTGACGGCTAAAGGTGATGAAGTCGATAGAATTATCGGTCTTGAACTCGGTGCCGATGATTACCTGCCAAAACCGTTTAACCCGCGAGAGCTACTGGCGCGAATTAAAGCGGTAATGCGTCGTCAAACTCCTGATGTGCCAGGAGCACCGACACAGCAGGAGGAGGAGATAACCTTTGGTGAATTCTCGCTTAATCTCGCTACGCGTGAAATGCATCATGGCGAAGAAGCGATTGCGCTCACAAGTGGTGAATTTGCAGTATTAAAAGTACTTGTTAGTCACCCTCGCGAACCTTTGTCACGCGATAAGTTAATGAACCTTGCCCGTGGTCGCGACTATTCCGCACTGGAACGTTCTATCGATGTGCAGGTTTCACGCTTGCGCCGCTTGATTGAAGTCGATGCCGCTAACCCGCGTTATATTCAAACGGTTTGGGGCCTAGGTTATGTGTTTGTGCCTGATGGCGCTTCACGAAAGTAATATATGAAAAAGAGATGGTGGCACCGCGTAACGCCCCGCAGTTCTTTCAGTCAAACAGTGATGTTAATTGGCTGTCTGCTGCTGACCAATCAACTGGTGTCTTATCTCTCGGTGGCGGTTTATTTTATTAAGCCCAGCTACCAGCAAATCAACCAACTTATTGCTCGCCAAGTAAAACTGCTTTTTGTCGACGGCGTAGATGTTGGCCGTGAACACCTAACCATGGTGGATGCGCTCAATGCCAAAGTTCGTGACGATGCGATGCAGTTTTATAATCAAAAAGATGCACGCCAAGCTGGTATCGAACGGGCAACTTATTATGGTTTCCTGTCGTCACAGATGTCTGAATATTTGGGCGGTGAAGCTGAAGTGCGCATTGCACAAGGCGAAGAGTTTGAAATTTGGATCCGTCCACCGCAAGCCCCCTCAATATGGATTAAAGTGCCACTCGCTGGATTAAACGAGAAAAACCTCTCGCCATTGACCCTCTATTTAATGGTAATTGGTGCACTTAGCGTTGCTGGCGGTTGGTGGTTTGCGCGTCAGCAAAACCGGCCTCTAAGGCGCTTACAAAAAGCAGCAACGGCCGTATCTCGCGGTGACTATCCTGATCCCCTGCCCTTGAGTGGCTCGACTGAAATTGTTGAAGTGACCAATACTTTCAACCAGATGTCTCACGGCATGAAACAGCTGGAACAAGATAGAGCCTTGTTGATGGCGGGGATTTCCCACGACTTAAGAACCCCTTTGACTCGCATTCGATTAGCATCGGAGATGATGGTCGAAGAAGATCAATATCTTAAAGATGGCATAGTGCATGACATTGAGGATATGGACGCCATTATTAATCAATTCATCTCTTACATCCGCCAAGATCAAGAGGGAACCCGTGAACCTGAGCAGATCAATGAGCTGATCAATGATGTGATCCAAGCAGAGTCAAACCGTGAAGGAATTATTGAATCGGATCTCAGTGATTGCCCAGCCGTTCCCATGCAGGGAATCGCCATTAAACGGATCTTGAGCAATTTGGTCGAAAATGCCTATCGCTATGGTAATGGCTGGGTAAGAATAAGCTCACAATATAATGGTAAAGTACTTGGCTTTAGTGTTGAAGATAACGGCCCTGGCATTGAAGAGGCTCAAATCCCTAAACTGTTCGAACCTTTCACTCAAGGTGATACTGCACGCGGCAGTGTTGGCTCAGGGTTAGGCTTAGCGATTATTAAGCGGATTGTTGATCGCCACCAAGGCAAAGTCATTCTTACTAATCGCAGTGAAGGCGGACTACATGCTCAGGTTTGGTTACCGCTAGAATAGTTACCCCCCAACAGCCTATGACCTCAAATTAGTTTCACTTTCGATATCATTTTTTCTGAGCTAGTATCAATCGCCTTAGATTAATTGGACGCTATCTAATACCAATTGCAT
>NZ_JBFRMK010000093.1:0-16328 GCF_041470405.1 Shewanella sp. 10N.286.45.A1 | reverse complement strand
ATGCAATTGGTATTATTACAAAAAACAGACACGCTGCCGTCAGTAGCCTGTAGCGACAGTAGTTGTTCAACCATAATGGCTAAGCCATTTATCGATTTACGAAAACCCACGGGTTCACGATGCAGATAAACACAGGGTAACTGCTGAAACATCAACATGCTTGCAGATCTTTGATAAACTCAAGCGGATAGCTTGGAGGTAAAGAGCTTGGGAAAGTCCATAGCCCAGTTTGATGCTGTAAACAGATAGTTGATTGCGACGTTACGGCCTGAGTGATAACTGGTGTGGTTGCAGGCGCTACAACCTTTATAAACGAAGCCCCGTTTTTTGGGGGAGTGTTAGTCATAATGACTTTGCGGGCATAAAAGGTACTGGTACTTAGCTTATTTAGCTTATGTTGACGACAAAAATCGGTAATCGTTAAGCCACTGCTAGGCTGTTGCTGGATCAAGTTAGTCCAATCGTCATGAGAACGTTTAGCCATATTAACTCCCGATGTAATAGTCAGTTGTTAAGATATAGCTTCAAAGCGGTAAGCTAAAAATGTACTTGGCCGGACAGTTACCATCACTGCGCCAAGGTTTATGAAATGAGTGTATTGATTGCCACATCTGCTGATGAGCAATCTGCTGTCGCCAATGAAATCTCCACCAACCTGATGGAGATCCGTATCCAATCCCATGATGTAGAGCAATCAGCTAACCAGTCAGTTTCAGGCTGTGACGAACTTCACGCTACCGCTAAGCAATTAGATACGCTACTTATCGGTCTGAAAATATAATTAACACCATCAGCCCTCAAAAAAGGGTAGCACTTTAGTGCTACCCTTTTTTGTGTCACTATCTTAATTATTACAATGTCGGTAGCGTATTGTTTTACAAAAATTTAACGAGGCTTGTATACTTACGCTATAGTTTAAATTTTATCCTTAAACAGTATGGATGCTAATTAGGGTAGCTACTCACTATTTGAGCATAACTTTAACATGATGAAAGGCAAGAACCGCCCCCCAAAGCTGACCGATTGGCGCAAGAGTCTTCCGATGAAATTTATGTTCATCCAGCTGGCCGTGGCCGCAATCATCATTTTAACAAGTGTGTGGTTTATTAAGTCAATTGAACTTAATCGATTAATCGATAACCAGCAAACTTTGAACGTTAATGTGGGCAAAGCTATCACTGCAAGCTTACAGCAAAAAACCAATAGAATTGAAAACCTCGCAGTCTCCATTAGCGCTCTAGGAGAGCTGTACCAACACTCGCCCACTCAGTTTGACGGCAGCATACCTGCTTTACTTGACCAACTTGGGCAAGAAGAGGTTATTATCGGCGGCGGGATCTGGCCCGAGCCTAAGCTCACCAATAAAAAAGACAGTCATTTTTGGGCTCGTAATGCCAGTGGCAAATTGCACAAAGTCAACGGTTACAATCAAGATGATGTTCAAGGCTACTCCCAAGAGAGCTGGTATATTCCTACAAAATACTACCCTGCAGATACCAGTTATTGGTCTAAATCCTATATTGACCCAATCACACAAGACCCGATGATTACCGCCTCCGTCCCTATGTGGTCACATCATGAATTCATCGGTGTTGCTACGGTTGATGTTGCACTGTCTAGTATTAATGAGTTTTTTAGAACTGCCCTTTCAGGACAAAGAGGTTACGTTTTTGCGCTTGATCAACAAAACCGAATGCTTTCCTATCCTGAACTTCAACAAAACATCGCTGCTGATGAAGCAACAAGAGAATTATTTCAGCCTTTCTCTGAGTTTAGTCAGCAACACTCGGCCTTCGAGCCGCTGCAACAAGCCATTGAAAAAATTGATGCTGAGTTTATTGCACAGGCCAATATTGATAGTGCTTATACCCCTGAACAATTGAGTAGTGTTACCGCAAAGGTACCCGAGCAAGAAAGAGCTAAACTGACAGCATTAATTAATCAGAACGCCAAAAGTAAATTAAGAGATGTACAGCTTCTAAGCAGTCTTGAGTTATTAAGCGATCCACAGTTTCAAGAACCGGTTATCGTCAGTGTATTTTTAATGCCGGGGACCTATTGGAAAGTGATTCTAGTAACACCGCTAACGACTATAGAAAGCAGTGCAAAATCGATAGCGAGTACGGTTGGCCTTTATTTAGTAAGTATTCAAATAGCGGCACTGATGCTGTTATTCATTATCCAAAATAAGCTGTTTATCTCACCAATTAGCCGAATGGTTAATGCGTTGAATAACAGTAATTCAGCAATGATTGAACTTGAGAGCAATAACAGAAAAGATGAGATTGGTATGTTAGCGAAAGCATTTAGCAGTCGCACACACCAGTTGGAGATCGCGCTAGCCAGCTTAGATGCCACTAACCTAGCATTGGAAAAGCAACTGGAAGTGCAGCAAGTTGCTCAAGCAGATTTAAGAGAGAGTAAAGAACACCTTAACCTTATCCTTAATTCGGCACACAATCTTATATTTATCAAAAGCATCTCTGGTGAACTTACACTCGTTAATGACCAGTTCTGCAAAACTGTGGCCTTAGAACGTGACAATATAATCGGTGTTCGAGACCATTTAGTGCTTGCGAAGGACGTAGCGAAAGTCAATAGTGACAACGATCGAATCGTAATAGAGAAAAAACAAGAACTGAGTTATGAGCAAACATTTCCAAGTGAAGGGAAATTGCATACTTACTTAGTCACCAAATTTCCAATCTTAGACAGCCAACAGCAAGTGGTGTCCGTTGGCACCATAGCATTTGATATTAGTAAAACCAAAAGTCTAGAGCTTAAGAAGAAAGCCCAATTTGAGATCCTCAGACAAGAAAAATCGAAGAATATTCGATTTATAGAGAAGCTTGAAGAGACAAATAAACGATTAGAATTTGAGTCATTACAAGCCCGAGTTCAAATCAATAAAGAGTATAACTACGAAAAAGTAAAATTAGATAATCAAGCGCTTTATCCCACACTGGTGGCCAATTTAGTTAAACCTATTTTTAGAGAGCAAGATGAGCTTGCTGCTAAAGCCTATCGTCTGTCGAATGGTAGTCTTAATGCCGCCGATTTTGGTATAGAACTGACCGCACAAACTGAACGATTAAGACATTTAGAATATATACTTACGGCGCAAGATTATGGGGCTAAGCCCATTGATCTCGTACAGTTATTGGAACATATTATCGCTCTTTTACGACCAAAGTTTATCGATTCTGATATCGACATGATTATTCAAAGTGATGACAGACTTATCGTAGATGGGATCCATTGGCACTTTTTGGTTCTTTTTTATCGAATTATCAACAACACCTTAGCCGACGCTTTTGAAAACCATCAAACAAATAAAAGCATAAAACTTATTTTGGCTAGACAGCAAAAACAGCTAATCATAACCGTTTATGATAATGGTAAAGGATTTACAACCAATCAGTTAGATATGTTGCAGCAGCAGATAAACGAAAGTGAAATTAACGGTGCCATCACTACATTGTCGGTTTGGTTGCAAAGTGAGTTTAACGGTAAAGTGCAAATTAGGAGCTTACAGCCAGAAGCCCAATATAAAACCCAAATAAGTTACTCTCTATCTCTAGCTTAGGAAGGTCTACAAAAGCCAATATAGCGACATCTATCATCGCACACACTAATCTCACTCATGGCGGCTTACATCGCATACCTGTTTTCGCTGACGCTTGCACTTAGAAGCCTCATATAAACGCAGCTAGGTATCGGTTTTAAATGACAAAAAGGCACTCTTTACGAGTGCCTTTAGTGACTAGGGTCTGTTGTTTTTTCGAACTCAGTTTTTATTCGAGTCTTTACCGTAAGGAGTGATGCTTCTAGTGCAAGGCTTGAGCGATGACGCTTAGCCAGCTAAATGAAGCGTTCATAACGCATGCTAGTCATAAAAGAATAGAAGCAATGAAACGGATCCAAAGATCAACAGGCACTAATAATCTATTTTCATTAGCTTACATTGATACATCGACAATATAGTGCCCTTGCAGCCAGTTGCGGCCAATTAACAACTTATATGTCATCTTACTTCTATCTCGTAAGTTAACTTTTACTTTGTACTCTTCGCCAGGCTCCCCAATATTGAGTTCAACCATATAGCGAATTTCACTACCTTGTGCATTACGAATAAGTGATGTTTCTACAATGCGCGATTTAACGACTTTAGACTCACCCTTTTCATTTTCGGTGGTAAAATGAATCACCTTGCCGACATTCTTCTCCATGTCGGTGTCTTCGTTATCAATTTTAAAATTCACGGCATGCAGTGAATTTTCTACTGCACCGGTGTCAATACGGGTCTTAAACATCATACCGCTTTCAACAATGCTAATTGGAGCGACTGGACCTATATATTTTTTATCGGAAACATCAACTACGTAACGCCCTTTTAGCCAGTTGCGACCAATCAACAGCTTATAATCCATATGGCTTCGATCACGGAGATTCACTCTCACTTTGCGCTCTTTGCCTTTAAAACCAACATCAAGGTCAACCATATAACGAGTTTCAGTACCCTGAGAGTTACTGACAGTCGATGTTTTAACAATCTTGGCCTGCAAACGTTTAGTCTGACCTTGACCGTTTTCAGTGGTAAATGACAACATTTTACCAATGTTTTCTTTCATGTTTTTAGCACTGCCACCTTCAACTTTAAGATCTATTGCATGCAAAGAGGTGTTAACCGCACCAGTGTCTATCCTTGCAACATAGGGCAATTCAGCATGCCCGACATACATATCAGCAGTAGATCCAATAACCGCTTTATCATTAGCTTGTACTGATAATGAAGTCATCAGGGTCAACAGGCACCACCCCATTTTTTTTAGCATTGCAATTCCTAAGTATAGTTACGTCAATATTTAGCTTGTTAGAGTTATCATAGCAAGAAACATCAGTCTTTGAAGCGACACTCTTTCTTTTGAGAAATAAAACAGCCTAACCCGCTCTGGCGACTAAATTTTTACAGTAGAACGGTTAGCGAATTAAAGTTAGCAGTTCAACACTGACAGTTACCTGAACAGAGAATGATATCAATACCCGTTAAGTTGTTATTAATTTAGCGGGGATTAAAAGAAATGAAGGACAAAAAGAGCAAATAATATTGCCGTACAAACACAGTGACCAACATACCATCGTTTATGGTAACTTTGTTTATAGAGCTTTAAATTTCGGTAAAACTGTACCCCTAACCATACAAGGATAAATGGCACAAAAGGCAATGAGATGACGAGCGGGAAAAATCCCCAGCCTAAGTCGAAAGCATTTTGACTAAATAAACGAAGACAAAGCCAAAAAACAAACAGACAGATATAAGCAACTAAATGTTGCTTATTAATAGAACTGCTAACGTCTGAAAACATCGAATTCCCCATATTCATTATTGAACACTAGGCCTTATTGCTATCGGCAACAAGAGAAAATGGGGATAATTCTGTAACGAAATATAAAAACAATGCCTATCACGCAGCCATTAATTTTGCGATCTCTTGATCAAACAAGTTTTTGATCAAACAGGAAAACTCTGTAATAAACAGCGTTTGCTCTGCAGTAGCCTTATGATCAGCAATTCGTGCAAGGATCTCTTCAAGATCATACACAATTGAGTCAACTTCCCTGATCACTAAGTTTCGTTGAGCAAAACTTAGCGAAGGATTCTGACCACAAACCATAATAATTTGAGCAGCGAGTTGTTCTTCAAATAGTTCCATCACTGTATCGTCAGATACAGCTTGTTGTTGCGAGTTTTCAAATATACCCAAATGCTCAGTTAAATACTGAACAAGGTGCATATACCCGTCTTTGTCGGTAACCATATCACATCCGAAATATGCAAATAGCATAAATGACAAAGCGGCTCAAAGGAGCCGCAAAATTTCTTTGAATAGGAATATTATCTGAGTTTAAAGTGAAATGATATCGACTATCTCTATTTCTTAAGGTTCAGAATAAATGAAACTGGTACCGCTTTGCTGATTGCTGATAATCCAGCTATCTCACGCAACTTTTCAATACCTTGTGTCAATCCAAAGCTGTCAGAATTAACAATAACAGGCACAGCACTCGCAACTAATAAGTTTGTATCTGACAGCTTAGCAATACTCACAGAAAAAGGGATCTTTACTTTCTTACCATGTAAATCCACCACCCCTTCTACAGTAGTGATTGTCGAATCACCAACACTCAAGCTATCAAGTAACTTTGTGTCAACTTGAGCCGTCAAAATTAGCTTTGGATACTTATCAACCTCAAACAATAGCGAGCCCATGCGCTCATCTCTTATCTCAATATTGGTATCAACGCTTGCTAGCGATACCATCAACTCAAACTCGCCCTTATCATTGAGCATGCCTGAAATGGCTTTAAAATGATGTACCTCAGCAATATCACCTTTTTTAATGGATATAAAATTTACCTTTGATTCATCATTAGCAACGTTCCAGTCAGCGGCTGACGTTACGAACGATAACGGAATAAGCAGTAATCCAGCAATGACACTTTTCATGTGTAGCTCCCTCTAGGTAAAATAGTGATAGATATCAAGGTACAAAAACAGCAATCAACGCTAATTTAGCACAAGCTACTACCCAGTAGCAGTAATATCTATTTCTTCAATACTGAATTATATTAGCTTTAGCTAAAAATGCGTTGTCTGAGTACAAATTAAAAAACGATTTAACCAATAGAGGTAACACTAATTCCATTAAGGATATACTCAGTTCATAGCTTTCTCAGGGCTTTAAATTCAAGGCACATTGTCTCAAAATGGTTATTCCATTTTGAAACTAAAAGGGCTGAAGTGAAAGTCCAGAAACGTTCACAACGTGCGGCTGATATTTAAGGCATGGGTAAATCACTTAATACAGTGCATGTGCCACTCAATATTCGACTAAATGGTCTATTTTGTTCCATACAAAATGAGACATTCTGGCCCTCCATGGCAGTCAGATTTAGGAGGTACAAGACCAAGGATGGTCGAAGGTTGAATAATGCAGGAGCAATTATCGAGAGTGGAGCAGGATGCTAGAGCCGAGAATAACTTTTAACGATTAGCTATTAGTGGTAAGCCACTTAACTTGTCTAAAGTGATTTTAACTGCCGCTGAATGAGCAACTCTTTGTGGAGTGGGTATTAGTTATAAAAATGCCACTTATTAAAAATGGCATTGTCTGTAAAGCGTATAATGTTAAGGGGCTAAGCGGCTTCGAGTCCATTGTTCATCAGCAGTTTTCTCATAGATAAAGCGATCATGTAATCGACTCTCACCACCCTGCCAAAATTCTATGCTGCTAGGTTTAACAAGGTACCCTCCCCAAAACTTTGGCAGTGGCACTTCACCGTTAGCAAACTTCGACTTCATCTCCGAGAACTTTGTCTCCAAGGCTTTTCTTGCAGAAATTCGACTGGATTGCTTTGATACCCAAGCCGCAATCTGACTGTCTTTAGGGCGCGACATAAAGTACTTTAACACTTCAGTCTTGGATAGCGGTTCAGCAACTCCTGTGATTGCCACTTGTTTCTCTAAAGTATGCCAAGGGAATAGCAAACTGACTTGAGAGTTAATAGCAATATGCTGGGCTTTACGACTTTCTAAGTTGGTAAAAAAAACAAACCCATCATCACCAAACCTTTTCAGCAATACAATACGCTGAAACGGTTGGCCGTTCTCATCCACTGTAGCTACGGACATCGCAGTAGGGTCTTTAATTTCAGAATCCTTTACCACTTCAAGCCAGCAATTAAAAAGCTCCATTGGATCATCAGGAACATTCTCGCTATGCATCTCGCCTAAAGAGTACTCTCGCCTGATATCGCTTAACTCTGACATTTACCGGTCCTTAAATAGTGCATGATAAAAAGCTGTTCCGTTTTTTATACTTAGTTTTCTAGGCTTAGTTTTCTAGATTTAGTTTTCTAGATTAAGTATTCTAGAATTAGTTTTCTAAACTAAGTCTATCTAAGGTCAGTTTACTTAACTTTGCCGTTAGAATCAGCCCAAACATGCAATAATTCTAATCCTAATGTGGCACCTGCTAATGCTGTGATTTCAGCGCTATCATATGCTGGAGCGACTTCAACAACATCCATACCAACGATGTTCATGCCATTTAGGCCTCTGATAATTTTCATCGCTTTATCGCTGGTGAGGCCACCACAAACGGGTGTGCCAGTTCCAGGTGCAAAAGCGGGATCTAAGCAATCGATATCAAAGGTGACATATAGAGGCATATCACCGACTCGCTCTTTAATCTGAGCAACTATTTGATCTGCACTTTGCTCGTTGGCAGCGGCAGCATCAATCACTTTAAACAGATGGCTAGGTTGATCATACTCTGTTCTAATTCCAACTTGAATAGAGTGTTCTGCCGCAATAATGCCCTCTTTCGGCGCATGATAAAACATTGTACCGTGGTCATATTTACTGCCCTGGCTATAAGTATCGGTATGAGCATCAAAATGTAGCAATGCCATTTTGCCATGCTTCTTATAGTGAGCTCTTAGTAGCGGTAAAGTAACAAAATGATCGCCGCCGAAGCTCAGCATCGCTTTACCTGACTCAACGATTGCAGTAGCAAAGTCTTCAACTCGTTGAGTAAAATCAGCAGAATCCCCACAGTCATAAACCAGATCTCCTGCATCGACGACTTTAATGTGATCGCTCAGTTTAAACTGCCAAGGCCAACGAGACTCTTCCCAAGCAAGGTTCACGGATGCTTGACGGATTGCTCCAGGCCCCATACGTCCACCAGAGCGTCCTGTGGTCGCCATGTCAAAAGGTAAACCAATCACTACGACATCTGCATCACTCTCTAATGGGCGGAAGTTTAATGGCAACCTTAAATAGCCGAATGCATTTGAGTAAAGCGAGTAATCAGGTTTATCTGCGATAGTGGTCATAAAAGCTCCGTAAAAGGTCAAACTCACAATTCTGTAGCCGTTAGTACATCGCTAACAGGCTGAATATAATGTTTATAATTAAAAGAATTGGTCGCGTTAAGCGCCAGTTCACAGCAAGCTACCTCAAGGTGTAAAGGGTAGCTCTCTGTTGATAGTTGTTGATTTACACTAATGATATCCCAACTACCAGGGTTCAACATATTTAACATTCTGGCGAATATACTGAACGGATGTTGAGCAAAATTCAAGTTTGTTTCAATACTGACATAAGCACTATGCTCTTGCGGGGTAATATGCATTGTCAGAAATTGCTCACCATGTAAACCGTTTATTGAATAGCCACACGGGTCAAAAAGATGATCATCAAAAACAAAGTCTGGCAATAACAGCTGTAATTGTAACAGTGCTTTGATTTTAGACTTCGTTTGAATCGGTTGTCTTAGATAGTCTGCAACATCACCTTTAATATGGTACATCAGCAAACTCGTGCTGCTACTTAATGCATCAGTGACATCACTACAAAAAAGGTAATGATGATGCCCGTCTAGATGACCAACACGATACGCTGTGCCACTCAATCTCGTCCTTAACTGCTGGCAATCATCTTCAAAGCGGGTTGTCTGCAGGTGAGACAGAAATTCACTTTTTCGTTGGTAAGTAAAAGAAGCAATGCTGTCGACGTTAATCTCGTCAATCAAGAACACTGCCGCTTCAATAAGATTAGTATTGCCACAGGTAATTAGCAGTATTTTGTTATCCCAAACGAAAAGGCTAGACTCACTCAGCACATAAGCATCACAGTCATGATTCGATAAGACCGACAGAATATCTGCGCCGGCTAGTGCCAAGCCTTGCTCCCAAAATTCACGACTAAAACGGCGAAGGGAAGCGTTGCCCTGCTTAACTCGAAGTTCTATTTTCTTTTCTGAACCTTCAAAAAACATCTAACTACTCTGCTCAGGATAAAAAATAAGACCAGTGTTGAGTATACTCAACACTGGTCTAGCAATACTCAATAATATTCTATGCTAAGAGAAATCTTCTAGATAGGTATAACCTTTTAGCCCTAGCTGAAGCTCTTCAAGTATATTACTGCGTTCATCTTCAACAATATGCTTATTTACTAACTCTTCATAAGTTCGCATGAAAGAAACAGCTTCCAAGTTCACATACCTGAGCACATCAGCAACAGTGTCACCTTCTAGTACTGAATCAATGTTACGCCTGCCATTCTCATCAACTCGCACCACTGCCGAATTAGTATCACCAAATAGGTTATGCATATCACCCAAAATCTCTTGATATGCCCCTACGAGGAAAAATCCAATAAGATAGGGACTTTCTTGGGTCCACGCTGGAACAGGTAGAGTAGTTTCAATACCTTGTCCGTCAACGTACTGATCAACAATACCGTCTGAATCGCAGGTAATATCAAGCATAACCGCGCGGCGTTCAGGGGCTTTATCTAACCCAGATAAAGGCATTACAGGGAAAACCTGATCAATGCCCCACGCATCGGGTAGCGATTGAAACAGCGAAAAGTTAACAAAGAACTTATCGGCTAACTTTTCATTAAGCTCATCGATTATCGGCCTGTGGTAGCGATATTTTGAACTCATGTTACCTTGAAGTTCATGACACACTCGTAGATTAATCTGCTCAGCCCACGCTCTATCAGCCAAGCTTAATTGTCCAAGAGCAAAAAGAGAGTGCACTTCAGTTAAGTCACTTTGGCAATCATGAAATATCTCAATCAATGCCCTTTGGTCAGCCTTACCACTCACTTCAGTCCAAGACTGCCACATATTCTGCAGCAATAACGGCGCATCTTCGCTTGGCGGTAAAATGGTTTCAGGCTTATATGATTCTGTACCAATAACGTCGGTAAGCAATACGGCATGATGTGCAGTTAAATAACGGCCGGACTCTGAGATAATTCTCGGCATCGGCTGTTCATACTCTTTGCACATATCAGTAAGCACACTAACTATGTTATTTGCATACTCAGTTAAGCCATAATTCATAGAATTATTACTTTGACTGCGGGTACCATCGTAATCAACCGCAAGCCCACCACCCACGTCAAAACATTTTACATTGGCACCGAGCTTCATTAGTTCACAGTAAAAGCGTCCCGCTTCACTGACGCCCTGACGAATATCTCTGATGTTGGCAATTTGAGAACCTAAGTGAAAATGCAGCAACTCTAACGAGTCCAACATGTTTTCATGTTGTAACTGTTCAATAACCTTAAGCACCTGTGCCGCTGAAAGCCCAAACTTAGACTTTTCTCCACCACTTGCTTGCCACTTTCCTTTACCCTGAAACGCCAAACGTACCCGTAAACCGAGCCTTGGGGTCACGCCAAGTTCTTTGGCTTGCTCCAATACAACTTTAAGCTCTGACATTTTCTCAAGTACGATATAAACCTTGTGTCCAAGCTTCTCGCCAATTAAGGCTAAGCGAATATACTCTTTATCTTTGTAGCCATTACAAATAATGACCGAACTGGCTTTTTGCGCCATAGCGAGCACTGCCAGTAATTCAGGTTTACTGCCGGCTTCAAGCCCTAATTGCGGTACTTCTTTTTCGACTTGGCTGGCTAAAATCTCTTCGACCACGGTTTGCTGTTGATTCACCTTGATGGGGTAAACTAACAGGTAATCAGCTTCATACTGATACTTTTGAATCGCCTGATTAAAAGCCTGACACAGGCTATTGACTCTGTGATGCAATATTTGAGGGAATCGCACTAAAACAGGCAGCGCAACGCCGGCTTTAACCATATCTTTAGCAAGTTCATTAAGGCCAATTTTGCAGTCCGGACGGTTGGGATCTGGCGAGACGGTGACCTCACCTTCATCACTTATCCCATAGAGCCCTTGACTCCAGTAATTTACGTTGTAACTTGCTCGTGCATCATCAATAGACCAATTGCTCATATTTTTCCTAACCTGTCTATCTAACCTGTGAAATTCTAAATGGTGCCGACAGCTCCATTTAACCATCTATGATCCTGTGTCATTCGAATAACTAAATGACTACCTTAATTCTTGCATATTCTTACTTCACGTGCGCTTTAAGCTTACCTTTCTAGCAAATAAACATAGCATGTATAAGCTAATGATTGAAATTCATCAAGGCGTTTACTCAACAGTTTGTGCTTACAAACACCCTACAAACCTTAGCGAATATCAGTACATTAGCGCCAAGTTTTAGGGCGCGCAATTAAACCTTGAGACGCACAATAAATCAAGCTTAACCTTGAGAATATTAGCCATATTTGTGCTATCTCATGCAACCATAGCAAGCCCCAGCAAATTATGGCTTAAAGCATTACTTTCATTTAACCAAATTCAAATCTTATTTTCATTATCACTATGTGACTAAAGCATATTGAAGCTAATTCCACTATAATCGCTGCAGAAGTTAGTCGTCCCAGTATAAAGTAGAGATAAACATGATTGAGATAGGAAAAAGCTGCAGGCTTGAAGTCGTCAAAGAAGTTGAATTTGGCGTTTATTTAGATGCACAGGATTTAGGCCAAGTATTGCTACCGAGCAAAGTCGTGCCAAAAGAGTGTCATGTTGGCGACATGGTTAATGTATTTCTCTATCTAGATTCACAAGACATGGTTATTGCCACTACTCGTCGCCCTCTTGGGCAAGTCGGCCAATTTGCCTTTTTAGAAGCTAAGGTTAACGGCCCATATGGTGCATTTTTAGATTGGGGATTAGACAAAGATCTGCTACTTCCATTCGGAGAGCAGCATAGAGAGATTGAGGAAGGAAAGTCTTACTTAGTTCATATCTATACCAGTCACGTTGATGACCGCATAGTAGCCTCTTCTAAGATTGATCGATTTTTAGATTTAGAAGAACCTAAATACGCCGAAGGCGAAGAAGTTAGCCTTATTATTGGTGGTACAACTGATCTTGGCTACAAAGCAATTGTTAATAATAGCCATTGGGGCGTGCTGTATAAGAATGAAGTGTTTACTCGCTTAAGCTTTGGGCAAAAGATTAAAGGCTTTATCAAACGAGTAAGAAGCGATGGGAAAATTGACCTATCGTTGCAGAAAGGGGTTAAAGAAGAGTTAGATAAACATTCTATGACCATCATGTTTAAACTAAAACAAGCTGGCGGCTTTTTACCTCTCAATGATAAAACCGACGCAGAAGTTATCTACGCAAAACTTTCAATGAGTAAAAAGGCCTTTAAAAAGAGTATTGGCGGGTTATATAAAAAGCAACAGATCACTATCTCACCAGATGGGATCCGCCTAGTCGAATAAGTCGTTACCTAAACGGCTAAAGATTAAGCGGTTATTGATTGATGTAGCCCAAACTACCTTTGCATTAAAGCATGGCTCTGTTATAACAAAGTCATGCTTTTTTATTAAGGGAACAATATGGAACTCACTCAGCATGAAGCCCGTGTAATCGGTGTGCTACTTGAGAAAGAACTCACAACACCTGAACAGTACCCTCTATCTCTCAATAGTCTGACATCTGGATGTAACCAAAAATCCAGCAGAGACCCAGTGCTCAGTTTAAGTGAATCAGATGTACAAAATACTCTGGATAGCCTTGCCAAAAAGCGTTTGATATCGGAACAATCTGGATTTGGTAGTCGTGTCGTTAAATATAAACACCGTTTCTGTAATACTGAATTTAGCGACCTGCAACTAAATCCAGCCCAACTTGCCATTATCTGCCTGCTGCTATTACGTGGTCCTCAAACTCCAGGAGAATTGAGAACTCGTAGTAATCGATTGCATGAGTTTAACGATGTCAGTGAAGTTGAGCATAGCCTGTTGGAGCTTTCACGCCGAGAAACACCACTCGTGATGCTGCTGGCAAAAGAGCCTGGTAAGCGAGAAGCACGTTACTGCCAATTATTCACAACCGAAGAGTTAGAGCGCAACACTAATCCAATACTGCACAAGGATGCAGCTCCGCAGGCTACTTCTCGAACAGAACTCGAAGATAGGGTGTCTAAGCTCGAAGTTGAAGTCGGTGAACTAAAGGCTCTCATTCAACAGCTTCTTAATAAATAGCCAATAAAAATCTTAATAATATTTAATCCATCAGCACTAACTAATGGTTAACGCCCGCCCATTGAGGTGTTAACCTGTTAGCCATTGTAAAATCCATTGATTAAGGGATTAGTTTGGAAAATAGTAAGCAAAGTAGTAGTTTGCGAAATATACTGTTACTCGCCCAGTTCGAAGTAAAAAAAATGCTTTTCAACCCTCGAGGGATAATCGCACTCGTCGCCTTCTCCCTAGTATGGTTACTTATACTACTTTATCCGATCCGCGGAGCCTCTGAGTTTCTAATTAGCCCTGACTACAAGGCCCTGATAGAAGGTTTATTTGGACCAGAGGTTGTCAGTGAACTGTTTAAGTGGTCAGTAGCTGAACTCGCCATCTACTGGATTGCTGCGCTATACCTATTTCCGTTATTCAGTATCTTTATTGCCGCAGATCAATTTTCATCAGATAAAGCGCGTGGAACCTTTCGCTTTCTAACCCTAAGGGCAAGTAGAGAGAGTATTTTCTTCGGCCGTTTCATCGGTCATATGACCATCCAAACCATTTTAGTATCCCTAACTGTCTTAGCCACAATTGTGCTAGCAGTTAGTCGAGAGGCGACTCTGTTAATGCCAGCTATCGGCAGTGGTGCTTTGGTTATCGTAAACCTAGTCATTGTGCTACTGCCTTATACAGCGTTAATGGCAATACTATCGCTCTATGCCAACTCTGCAAGACAAGCAACCATCTATGCCATTCTCATCTGGGCGGCGATGTCGATAACAATCGCAATAATTAACAATTACCTACCCATTATTAGTGAACTGAAATGGATCTTACCTGGTTCACAAATTTCACTGATGATTAATACCCAAGGCTTAGGTAGCTTTGCATATGCGCCAGTCGCCTTATTACAAACATTAGTGCTTCTGTTACTTGGACGTATGTATATTAAACGGAGCGCGATATGAGACTCATTGAATGTAAAGGTTTATCTAAATCTTACGGCAGTAAGCAAGCCTTAAAGCAAGTCGATCTAACCTTAGATGCTGGCGCCCCCATCGCATTAGTTGGCCCTAACGGCGCCGGTAAGACAACACTGTTTAGCTTATTGTGCGGTTATATTGCACCTACTACAGGAGAAGTGAGCTTACTTGGTCATAAGCCTGGTGACGCCGCCCTCCTCGGCCGTGTGGCTTCGTTACCTCAAGATGCCACGCTAGACCCTAACTTTGATATTCTCACCCAGCTGGTATTATTTGGTACGTTACAGGGCTTCTCTAAGAAAGACGCTAAATCAGAAGCTCTGCGAGTTTTATCATTAGTGGATTTAGCGGATTGTGCTTCTCAAAAACCAAAGTCGTTAAGCCATGGTATGGCGAAACGAGTCGCTATCGCTCAATCGTTGATTGGTTCACCAGAGATAGTGTTGCTCGACGAACCCACTGCTGGGCTAGATCCTGCAAATGCAAAAAAAATCCGCGAATTAGTCAGAGAGCTTTCAGACAAAACGACATTCATCATCAGTTCTCATAACTTAGATGAGCTTGAAAAGCTTTGTGGTCAGGTGCTTTATTTAGAACTCGGCCAACTGACACAATCTGTATCCATGGATGACAGCCTACAAAGCCAATACCTAACGTTAACGATGCAGCAGTGCGATTCCGAAAAATTACTTGATGCGGTTATGGGTCTTGCTGATATAAGTTCAATAGATAAAAAGCAGCACAACGAGTTTTTAATCAAGCACAATAGTGAAGAAGACTATGCTATAGAGAGTGCATTATTTACCTTGTTTAAACAAAACAACTGGCAATACAAGGCCATACTTAAAGGTCGCACTTTAGAAGATAAGCTATTCTCTTAAATTGGCACTATGACATCACTGGCTCTTTGAGCTAGTGATGTATTCTCCCCGAGTAATCCTCTTGCTTTAATTCATTTGAAGCCCCTGCAAAACGCTGTTCAATCTAGTGCAGTCAAATAGACCCGTCACGCCTATTTCACTGGGTGCAGCGCGGTAACTATTTGGTCACTCTGAGTAGTTCGACTTCTTATATTGATTGGTATTACATCTTCATAGAGGCTGAAATGATGTTTATCGCGGTGTAAGAATACCAATCAGTATAAAAGTTTTATCGCTCAGCAAGAGGTTAGCAGTTCAACAGCTCAACAGTTCAGAGGTAAGCCAACTGATTTAAAATCATAGTTATTCTATGTTCAAGCTGGTTCAAGCCGGTTCAAGCTGGTTAACGCTGCATCAGGGTCGCTAAAACTCACCTGTAAGGAGTGCTTTGGCTTCTTACTTGGGCGTTGTATGCATTCATAAGGGAGCAGCCATTATGTCAATCACTCGCCTTGAACGAGTTAGCCAAAAAACACTCTGAGTAGA
>NZ_JBFRMK010000092.1:0-3463 GCF_041470405.1 Shewanella sp. 10N.286.45.A1 | reverse complement strand
TGCAATTGGTATAACGCCTAAGCCCGCTGTTGAGCTTGGTAAAATTAGGCTAAGCTATGCCGCATTAGCACTGATAGGAACAAGTCATGACAACATCTGAGATTACCAAACTGCAATTAACCGAGCTTTTATCCTCTTGGAAACAGGGCAAGATCACAGCAGAAGAGCTGCAAAACTGGATGGTGACTCATTACGATCCGCCTGAAGTTGTGATTGGTAAAGGTGAGCCAGAGTGGACGCAAGAAGCGATGAATATCGTGATGAACGAGTATGAGATAGCAAAAATAGTGAAGTTTCGCTTAGACAATGCGCAGTATGCTATTGATTTTGTAAACTGTAGCGAAGCAAGCTTTAATCAAACTAAGCATCTGTTTATTCATGATGGTTTTTCTGACTAACAACTTTAATACCCTTTTTTAGTTAACTCCATCAAAGCCAATTTCGACGCAAAAAAAGGCCACCTAAGCGTAGGTGGCTAATCGAAGAACTATTAATACTGCTTAATCTGATACACCATCACTTTTGGCGTACTAAACTATCAAGGAAGGTTTTGCGCTAAAGCTTTAATCACTTGTTAAACATATAGATACCATAGGCATTGATGATTGCCCATTGAGATAACTTGAATTTGTTTGAAAGATTGTGAATTGAGATTAAACTAATTAAAATCAACAATATAAACTTAAGCTTTTTTTTCCAGAATTATTGTTTTTAGTTAAATTCAATAGACTGAATCGAGGCTCAAACAGTTGATAGTTAATGACTATGGCTTGCATTGATGGTGGGTTTGTTAAGTAGAAAACAATAATTAACCGCCTACACGTTACAGCACTCATAAACAGTGCCACAAAGTGAAGTAAAGGAGTCTAAAAGTGAGCTAATACCAACTGGTATAGTGCATCACTATCAATAACAACAGCTTGACCGCCGCCCTCAAAGATAGCTTCGCTCACTCCAGGTGATTCAATATAGGTATATAGATAAAAGTCAGTATCGTAGCCACCAGCGCGCACCGCCTGTAACAGCTTCAAACCTGCCAACGAATCCCCATGCCGTCCCATATCTGAAATGATCGCTTGATAGTTATACATGGATAGCAACATAAGCGCTTCTTCTGAGGTAACAGTGGTATAAACGCCAACGTTTTTAGACTCCAAATAAGCCTTCTCAACTAAATTATTCTCTGGATGATCGTCAACCCACAATACTCGACCTAACGCTGCTTTGGGTTCGCTATAATTGAGATTGCGCGCCGTGGGCGTTGGCTCATGTTGATGATCATTACTTTGCCAACACTGAAATATTAAGCCGAGCACCAAAAGTAGTGCTACCAACACCTTAGCAAAAACTTCCCACCAAGAAGTTAGTGCAGGACGTTTACCGCGCTCGACAAAAGGAGCTGATAATGGCTCATCTTGAGGTGTGATTGTAGGCTTGGCCGCAGGTTGTACTTTTGACAACTGTTTACCCAATGCATGTTCAAGCCGATACCCTCGGCCATGAACCGTTTGAATAAGTGGCCCGGAATATCCAGCCTTACTAAATATTTTTCGTGTATCAGATACCAACTTGGACAAAGACATGTCTGATACAACAGTGCCAACCCAAATATTATCTAAACAATCCTGCTTTGAACAATGTTCAGGATAATGGTTAGCAAGCAGTTGGATAAGCGCAATGTTACGCTCATCAAGGGCAAAAACATTGCCATTTACCTGTAGCTCCGTAACTTCACTATCGATGGTAAATTCGCTAAAACTTAATTTCATGGACGACAAACCAATACAGAAGCACCGATTAACAATACTGCAACAATAAAAAGGGTTTGGCAAAGACTGTTTTCAGCATAATTGGCTTCACTACGATTAAAATTCAACAGAATATCGCTTAAATAGTAAAGCTAAAGAGGAACACTTTTAAAAGGGCTTAGACCTTAGTGTTGTTAATACTAAAAAGCCACCTATTTTAAGGTGGCTATAGTTTAGCGATTACTGTTTTAGCCTTCTAATAAACCAGCAATAGTCAGTACACCATGTGTGGTTGCACCCGCAGCCCATAGAGCATCTCCCGAATCCGAAAATGCAGAGGCTAAATCAATATGTAACCAGTTAGCTTCTGGGGCAACAAAGCGCCATAGGAAACCAGCAGCGTTGGATGCGCCGCCTGCTCCACCACCTTTCATTGCACGACTATTAGCCGTATCCGCATAGGGACTTGGGCAGTTATCCATGTGCCAAGGGTCTAGTGGCAACGGCCATACTCGCTCACCCGCTGCAATTGCTTTTTGTTGAGCCAACGCCAGTACTTCCGCTTGAGGCGAGAAAATAGCATTGTAGTTAGTTCCCACAGCCATCACTGCAGCGCCTGTTAGCGTCGCGGCATCAATAATTAACGGTGCACCGGTTTCTGATGCAGCTTGCAAACCATCGGCTAATACTAAACGGCCTTCAGCATCGGTGTTTACCACTTCAACAGTAACGCCGTTTTTGTAGGTAAGGATATCGCCCAACTTGTATGCGTGGCCACTGATTAAGTTTTCAGCACAACACAAAAATAGTTTAACGCGCTTATTAAGCCCTGACTTAATTGCTAAGCCCAACGCTGCAGTAACAGTCGCTGCGCCGCCCATGTCACACTTCATGCCTAACATGCCTTCTGAGCCTTTAATGCTGTAACCACCAGAGTCGAAAGTAATGCCTTTACCTACCAGTGCAACCGCTACATCAGCGTCTTCAGCTAGTGGGTTAAAATCGACTTCTAGCAAAGCTGGCGGGCGCTCACTACCTCGGCCAACGGCATGAATACCTATCCATTGATGCTCTAGTAATGCTTCACCTTCAATAATACGGTAACTTACTTTATCACCACCAATATCACTCAACCATTTAGCGGCTTGCGTTGCTAATACCATTGGTGACAAGTTTTCAGGCGTTTCATTAATTAGGTGACGAGCAAAGCTTGCGCTTTCTAGGCGGTTAGCGAGCAATGTTTTTGTTTCGTCATTGCCAGCCCACTGAATTTGCGGCTTAGTTCTCGCGGTAGCAAAACCTTGAGCAAAAGCCCACTGAGCGTCAACAGTCCATAACTCTCCTTGCAGAGCAACTGCACTCACTCCCTGACTTTGTAGTTTACGTGCAGCTTGTTGAACTTGGCGCTGAGTGTCACCGGCTTTGATATGGATAGAGGCCACATCATTTTGGAAAGTAACATTGGCTTTACCCCAATGTGCAGCGGGTGCATCTTGAGTGAGGGTAACTTTCATTAAATCCGTCATTTTCGGTCCTTAGAATATGAATCGATAAGCAGTGACGCCCTCGACTCGCTTATTATTTTCAGCTGAGTTTACTGGATTGCTGTTGATTTCTAAAGCCAGTAATCAATGAAGATATTCTAGAGTACTCAAGAGCCAGTATTAGCAGCGGTTGATCGTTCGAGCTTAGTTTATGTTCGATTCTTTACCGTA
>NZ_JBFRMK010000091.1:0-57795 GCF_041470405.1 Shewanella sp. 10N.286.45.A1 | reverse complement strand
GTTTGGAGTTTGTAAATTGATTAGTTACCTTTAAAGGTAGCTTCCTCACTTAAGCAGGCATAAATGCCTACCTCGACGTCAACCCACCGCTGAGCGGGATCCCGGCTTCGTAACAAGTTACTCGCGCTACTAAGTCCATGAATGCGCTGAATTCAAATCAGGGTTTCTTCGCCGCCATGTATCCCCTACGAGGGTAATAGAGAGTAGGTCATTTCCAGGCGGCTAATACAAGAAGGCCCGTTAATTTATTGGCTATAGCCCTTAGCGACGCACTAAATACCTGTGTGGCAGATATGCACTAGTAATAATTAGACGTTTATCAGTCACTTTCGAAATAGAAGAGATGAAAGCCCTTTGCCTAAGTAACGGGCCTTTTACGTTTAATGCGTTTTATTGAACAAGCTGTATGATAGTTGTGTGGTTTATATCTCTTCTCAAGTGTCACAGTGCTTAGCTTTGGAGTGGTCATGCTGTGTTTGTGGATATGCTGCTAGAGCAGCCTCGGCGTAGCTTAAGTCTGGTTACTTGTAACTATGGTTTGTCTGTAATCTATCTCGATAGTTTAAGAGTTATACCAATTCCATTAAGGATATACTTAGTCCAGAGCTTTCTCAGAGCTTTCAATTCAAGGCGCGTTGTGGAAGAAATGGTTATTCCCTTTTGAGACAATACAACGTAGTAGTGAAAGTCCTGAGATGCTCACAACGTGCGGCTGATATTTAAGGCATGGGGAAATCACTTAACACAGCGTATGTGACCTTCGATATACGACAAAATCGTCTATTTTGTACCATACAAAATAAGACATTCCGGCGCTCCTTGGCAGTCAGATTTAGGAGGTACGAAACCAAGGATGGTCGAAAGTAGAATAATGCAGGAGCAATTATCAAGATCGAAGCAGGATGACAGGCCGAGAATAACGGTTGGCGATAAGCCACTGACTTGTCTAAATTGATTTTAACTGCCGCTGAATGAACAACTCTTTGATGGAGCTGGTATTAGCATTAGAGGGGCGCTAGTTAAATTGTGGTCGTGGCGAAAGCTGTCCTGCAGTATACATGGTTAATTGTATTGTGGGGTCTGAGTGACTTGGTGGAAAAGTACTAAGGGTGGGTTATTGCGTTTACAAAAGATAAAGCCGCCAAGAGACGGCCTTAATGTCGCGGTGATTAGCTTAAGTAGCTCGCCGAAGTTATAACCAGTATCGAAAGGCTTAAACTCCAGAGTAATCCAGCTGTCGCCAAGCTTCGTAGCTGATGATCGCTACGGCGTTAGAGAGATTTAGACTGCGGCTTGTAGACATCATTGGAATTCGAAGTCGTTGCTCAGTTGGGATCGAATCTATTATATCCGCAGGTAAGCCACGACTCTCTGGGCCAAAAAGTAACACGTCATCCTGTTGAAAGGTTAACTCTGAATGTGGGCGGCTACCTTTAGTGGTACAAGCCATAATTCGTTTGCCTTGCATTGCTTCGAGAAACGATTCGAAATCTTTATGGTGAGTAACCTTTGCCAAGTCAGCGTAGTCTAAACCGGCACGACGTAACTTTTTATCTTCCAAGTCAAAACCTAAAGGCTCAATGAGGTGCAGTTGGCAGCCGTTATTAGCGATGAGTCTTATTATATTACCGGTATTTGGTGCTATTTCCGGTTCGTAAAGTGCTATATGAAACATGCGGGCCTGCCTAAATTTAAGAACTGAGATCTACTCCAATCGTAAGTATTGGTTAGTCAATAAATTGAAAATTTACTCACTTGATTGATACGAGACACTAAGCGCTTTTATTTGATCATTATTCAAAGAGTAAAACATTATACGGCAAACAAAGGGGTACTGAAAATAGCGTCGTGACGTGAGTTTGCTCGTATATCTGAGTTAGATCGATATGCACAAAACCCAATTAGGTCTATATTGCACTATATTAGAGCTCCCTCCACTAATAGGCACTATGATGGATATTGCTAAACTCTCACGGATCAGTATGAAGCATTTAATCACTTTACATGTGATGCTAGATACGCAAAGTGTAACAGCTAGTGCTAAGCGGTTATGTTTAAGCCCCTCTTCTGTAAGTAAGACATTGAGCCAGCTACGACAAAGCTTAGATGATGAACTTTTCTATCGTCATGGCAATAAGTTGGTGGCAACGCCTTTAGCACGGCGTTTAGGGCCTAATGTCCATCAAATCATTCATGATATGAATCTGCTGATCACCCAGGAGGAGTTTTCTGCAGCAGAATATGAGGGACGTTTTTCATTAGCTATGCGTGAAAGTACGTTTGAGTTGGTTGCTGCCAAACTATTGGCAGATGTACTACAACTAGCCCCGCACATTAAACTCGATATTCATGCTAAAGACAGTATAGGTTTCGAAGGAATAGTTAAGGGAAGTTTAGATTTTATTCTATTACCCCATGATAGGAGTCAACCACCCATTTCGCAGCCGGATCTAGTATGGGAGACGCTGATTGGTGATGAGATGGTATGCTTGATGAACGCTTGTCATCCGCTGGCGGAAAAGAGAATGATTTCAATCGATGATTACCTAAATTTTAGCCATGTAGGGATCAGTGATAGCGATCTCAATCGACCTTTTTTTGAGTTGAAACTTGAACAGCAAGCACGGAATCGCGCGACTCCTTTATCTGTGGCGGATTTTGGCAGTGCGGCATTGATGTGTCATCACAGTGAGTTGTTATTTACTTGTTCACGGCACTGGGCAGAAAATGCTCTGCAAGCCAAGGGGTTAGTTATTAAGGAGTTACCTTTTGATTATGGTGAAGTCGCCTATAGCTTGGTATGGCACAAGCAAAGTATGAATGATCCCGCCCATCGCTGGTTCTACGAGCGGTTAAAAGTGGTTACTGCTGAACTGTTTAATAAGAAAGAAATCTAGAAAAAACTGAACAAGAGCTACAGATAAGAGCTTGGTAGTACTATGTTAATCACACCATGTTGCGTAAGCTCGGTTGCTAGCTGTTTAATCTGTGCTTCGCTGCAAGTTGGCCAGTTTAGGGCGGCTCCGGTAACGCCATGGTGCTGGAATGCATTGAGTTTGATTCGAACTTTTTTCGGTAAGGTTTTGAGGTGGCTTGCCACAGCAGTAATTTCTGTGTCGAAATCGGTAATTCCAGGAATATGAAGTAAGCGTACTTCGTATAATTTCCCCTTTGAGGCTAATAACTCTATCGCGCTAATAACTCGGTGATTATCTCTGCCGGTAATATAACGATGGGTATCCTGCTGCCAAGATTTTAAGTCGACCATCGCACTATCGAGTACAGGCAGTAATTGTTGCCAACCGTTAATACTCAGGCTGCCATTGCTATCTAACATGCAGGTTAAGTGTGCTAACTCTTCATCCGCTTTTATAGCACTGAACAATTCGATGAGAAAAGGCAATTGAAGGCTCGCTTCCCCCCCGCTGACAGTAATACCATTAATAAAGTGTACCTGTTGACGAATGTTCGTTAGTAACTGCTCAACACTATATCGTTGGGTTTTTGGGCTTGATTGCTTAGGACACGCACTTAAGCAAAGATCACACTGAGTGCACAATGCTTCATTCCAGATAACCTGCGGTTTATTGTTACTTGTTATCAAGCTGAGAGCTTGTGTTGGGCAGCTTGGTAGGCAATTACCACAGTTATTACATAAATCTATTGTGTGGGGGTTGTGGCAGCTTTTACAGCGGTAGTTACAGCCCTGCATAAAGATAACCAGCCTGCTGCCAGGACCATCAACGCAGGAAAAGGGGATTATCTGGTTAACCACTGCCATATTAGTCAAAGTTTAATCCGAATAGCTTGGTGTCAATTCATGCGCGATCACTCGCGGCTGGCGTAGTAATATCTTGGTATTTGCTGCAGCTTCTGCACCTAAAAAAGTAGTGTTAGTTCTGGAGCCGTTCTCTTTGAATTTTTCAATGTCAGATAGCTTAATCATATAGCCTGTGACGCGCACTAGATCATTGGATGCGACGTTGACGGTAAACTCTCTAAAACCATGTTGCAGGGCGCCTTTGCAAAGTTGAAACATGGCGAGCGGATTTGATTTAACGGTTTCATCTATGGTGAGAATATCACTGATCCCCGAAGAGTAATATTGATGATGAGCCGCTAGAGCTTTGATATGAGCAATGGGGTTTGGCTCTGTTCCATAAGGGATCCGCACACCTGGAGTGACATCTTTATCTAGACTAATTCCGCCTTGAGAGTGCAGAGAGGCTCTATCGTTATAGCCGTACTCGACAGCAGTTGCTTTCACAATGGCATCAAGTGCTTTGGATATTTGATGACCCAATTCATTGGCTGCACGGTCGTGACCATAGTACGGGCTTGGCTTTTCTGAGTTTGATTCCGTTAACTCTGGGTGTCCGCGCAGAATATTAACGGCTTCTGCCATACCATAAATCCCAAACATGGGGGCAAAGCGAGATTCTTCAATTAACCCCTCCTTCACTAAAAAGCTGCTAAAGAAGTTAGATTCTTGATGGAGAAATCTGCAGCGAGCATTTATCAACTCATAGGTCAGTTGGCAGTAGTGTGGCAGTGTACTTTCGAAGAAGTCAGTGATGTCAGCAGCTTTTAATGCAACCTCTTTTAAATTAAGGCGTACTAAGGTGTTCGCTCCACCTGCTAGGGGCAGAGAGTTGTAACAACTGACGATGCCAAACCCTTTATCATCGTAGCTGTTAGCGTGGATTGGATAGTTGGCAATATGCGGTTTACTGCATTCGCAGATGTTAGTTGTGGCAACTTGCAGCAGCTCATCAGGTGTAATGCTTGGGTCATACATAAAAGTTAAATTTGGGGCTATCTGTTTAAGCTCTGCATCTATCTTTAAAATTGTACGGCATACGATATTGTCAGTCGGGCCAATATTAACGTGCATAAAGGCATCAGGCAGAGTTCTATCAAGCATTATCCAGAACAGTTTCAATTTACGATAAATGGTATCGCTATCTAGGTCGCGGCAAAATGGCATGAGAACATCATCTAGCTGACCCAAATATACCGGGATATTAGTAACGGAAGGTACATGATGATAGATAATTGTTAGTGCATTCAGTGCTTCATCTAAGTCTTGCGCAGCATTTAGCTCTAAGTATTTAGAGCCCTGTTTTAAATACTTAGCATAATCTGGCAGAACGTATCTAGGCTTGAAAGGTGCATTCCCTTCAAACATATCGCAAATAACCCCTGCTTGCATGGCTTGCTTAACCGCTGGTGACACAGCAACATAGGGCAAACTAGCATCTGCTTCAAGCGCCAAAAAATTAGACTTCTGCTTGGGAGAAAGTGTTGCGTCGCGAGTAATTTGACTGAGGCGTGTTAGTAAGGTCATGGCGTAATATCCACTAATATTCTATGGATAATATTTTAAAGTAAGCTTCTAGATTCCTATAGTGAAAAGCCAGCAAGATGGTTTTTCTATAATGGAAACCTGGCAACGGAGATCGCAGGCTTTCAGAAAGTTAAAGCCAAATATAGTGCAGTTAACAGTGACTATATTTGGCTTTGTATCTGAGCAAGCTATATTTTTATGATTATTGATCGTTTTTAAAAGAAGCCAAGTGGATTTGCATCGTAACTAACAAGCAAATTCTTGGTGTTTTGATAGTGGTCGAGCATCATCTTATGGGTTTCACGGCCAATACCAGATTTTTTATAACCGCCAAATGCCGCATGGGCAGGGTAGGCATGGTAGCAGTTTATCCACACCCGGCCTGCTTGAATACCACGACCCATTCGTTGGGCGGTATTCATGTCTCGAGTCCATACGCCGGCACCTAAACCGTATTCAGTATCATTGGCAATAGCCAGTGCCTCTGCTTCGTCTTTAAAGGTGGTGACTGAGATAACAGGGCCAAATATCTCTTCTTGAAAGACCCGCATGTCATTAGTGCCTTTTAAGATCGTTGGTCGAATGTAGAAGCCCTCACCATGTTCACCTTCAAGCTTGCAAGAGTCTCCGCCTACTAGTACTTCAGCGCCTTCATTCTTGCCTATTTGCAGGTAACTCAGAATTTTATCAAACTGTTCTTGAGAGGCTTGAGCACCCACCTGAGTTTCGGTATCGAGTGGGTTGCTCTGCTTTATCGTTTTACTACGTTCTATGACTTTGGCAATGAACTTGTCGTAGATAGATTCTTGGATCAATACTCGAGATGGACAGGTACACACTTCCCCTTGATTGAAGAAGGCTAGTAACATGCCTTCCACTGCTTTATCGAGATATTCATCTTCATGAGCCATTACGTCGGCAAAATAGACATTAGGAGACTTACCGCCCAGCTCTACCGTGGAGGGGATTAAAGATTCAGCGGCACATTTTAAAATATGATGACCGATTTCAGTGGAGCCTGTAAATGCCAATTTGGCAATACGAGTGCTCGTAGCTAATGCCTGACCCGCTTCATTACCAAAGCCATTAACAACATTGAGTACGCCTTTAGGAAGTAGATCTTCAATGAGTTCAAGCATGACTAGAATAGAAGCCGGAGTTTGTTCTGCTGGCTTTAATACGATGCAATTGCCCGCTGCGAGTGCGGGAGCAACCTTCCATGCAGCCATTAATATAGGGAAATTCCATGGAATGATTTGTCCGACAACTCCCAGAGGTTCAGGGAAATGGTAACTAACAGTATTGGCATCTATATCTGCAGCGCTGCCCTCTTGAGCACGAATGCAGCCTGCGAAGTAACGAAAGTGATCAACAACTAACGGTAAGTCTGCAGCTAATGTTTCTCGCACTGCTTTTCCATTATCCCATGTTTCAGCGATGGCGAGTGCTTCAATATTCTGTTCAATACGATCTGCAATTCGGAGCAAAATATTGGAGCGTTCGGTGACTGAGGTTTTCCCCCAGCTATCTTTAGCTTGATGGGCGGCATCAAGTGCAAGTTCAATATCACTGGCATCAGAGCGCGGGATCTGGCAAAAAACTTGGCCATCAACAGGAGAAGGGTTATCAAAGTAACGACCATTGACGGGCTTAACCCACTCACCACCAATAAAGTTTTGGTACTGTGGTTTGAAATTAATGACTGCATCGGCAGTTCCAGGTTTGCTATAAATCATACTGTTATTCCTTGTACGTTTTTTATGCGACAACTCAGTGTAGCCCCAAAGCAATCGTCAAGGTATAGGAATAAAGTCGGGTAGTTTGTGAGCAGAGGAATTAGTTATATTAAGGCTCGGTAGTTTAATTTATCGCAGTTAATGCGTGTGGCGCATTGCTTCTATGCAAAATATGCACTTCAGCCATAGTTGTTTATAGCCTATGCTCTCTGTATTAGTTTAAATAGGAACTCGTCATGTTTAACGCACTTGTATTGACCCAAGAAGAAAAGCTTACTCACGCTAACGTTCGTCAAATATCTGAGGCTGAACTGCCTGAAGGTGATGTATTAGTTGAAGTTGCATGTTCTTCTTTGAATTATAAAGATGGCTTGGCCGTTACTGGTGTAGGAAAAATTATCCGTAATTTCCCTATGGTGCCAGGTATCGATTTTGCTGGAACAGTACTCGAATCAAGCGATGAGCGTTACAAAGCAGGTGACAAAGTTATTTTAACTGGCTGGGGTGTTGGTGAGAATCACTGGGGCGGCTTAGCTGAAAAAGCACGAGTTAAAGCAGATTGGTTAGTGCCGATGCCTGAAAATTGCGACGCAGCTAAAGCGATGCAAATTGGCACTGCAGGTTTGACTGCCATGTTATGTGTTCAGGCATTACAGCAAGCAGGGATTAAGCCTAGCGATGGCGATATTTTAGTGACAGGCGCTAGCGGTGGTGTAGGCAGTGTTGCGGTAACCTTGCTAGCGCAGTTAGGTTATCGGGTTGTGGCAAGTTCTGGTCGTGTTGAACAGAACGGACCGCTATTGACCAAGCTAGGTGCCAGCGAAGTATTAGAGCGTAGTGAGCTTGAAGTTGATGCTAGGCCATTGGAAAAGCAGCGCTGGGCGGGCGTTGTCGATACTGTAGGTAATAAAGTATTAGCAACAGCATTGGCACAGATGCAGTACGGCGGTGCAGCAGCAATTTGTGGATTAGCAGGTGGCTTTGCTTTGCCTACTACTGTTATGCCGTTCATCTTACGTGGGGTAAACTTATTGGGAGTCGACTCAGTATCATGCCCATTCGAAAAGCGTCAAACAGCATGGCAAGATGTAGTTAGATTACTGCCAGCAAGCTATTTTGAAGCAGCTTGTGAAGCGATTGCTCTAGAGCAAGTACCAGAGTTTGCGCAGCGTATCATTAAAGGCCAAGTTACTGGCCGCGTTTTGGTTAATCTCTAACTGAGCAATAGCGTAAAGCCCAGCTAAATGCTGGGCTTTTTTATATCTAGATCTTAGATTGTTATACATTTTGCGGGCTCTGATCTAACAATTTTTGTGTAGCAGTGCTTACCTCTTCCCGTAACCACTTTTGTGCTTTGTCTTGCTCACAGCGAGAATGCCAAAAAAGATTGTAATCTAAGCTGGGTAATTTAAAGGGCAGCGGTTTTACTTTAAGCCTATGACGCTGAGCGACTATTTCCGCCATTCCCTCTGGTAGGGTAATGATAATAGGATGAATCGATTGCAGGGCGAGGGCGGTATCAATATGAGGCGTTCTAAGTAACTCCGTGCGCGCAGGGTAGTGGCTAATCGCATCATCGAGTAGTGCTTTGACTCCATCACTGATGGCTATCGTTGCATGAGGATAGTTGAGGTAATCAGCTAAGCTTATGTCGTTATTCGCAAGAGGGTGGTTAGGTGACAGTAAGCAGCTAACGCCCACTTTACCTAAAAATATATGTTGTAAATTAGCGGTTTGCCCTATAGCACGACATATCGCCATATCTGCACCTTTTACACTGAGCTGCGCCTGCAACTCAGTGTGTTGCACTGGTAAAATCTCAAGCCTGATATTAGGGGCTTGCTGATAAATATTCGGTAAGATGAAGGGCACTAATGCCTGCATCGCATAATCGGTTACCGCAATAGAAAACTGCTGCTGACACTCATTTGGTACGAATGCTTTCGGCGTTAATAAATTAATGAGTTGCCCAGTTGGCTGCTGTAGCTGTTGGTAACAGTCGAGCGCAAACTGTGTTGGTACCAGCTGTTGGCCTACCCGAGAAAACAGTGGGTCGTTGAGCATCTCACGCAGCCTAGCCAGAATGCGACTGGTGGCTGATTGACTAAGGTGCAACCTTTTAGCCGCTTGAGTGACACTGCGTTCCTCTACCAAAATTTGTAGCGCTATCAGTAGGCTCAGATCTTGGCGGTAGATCTCTTCTAATTCCATTGGATTCCTTAGCTTATTGCGCGCTCAGCAGTCGCTTCTCTGCTTGGCAGGCCTAATGATGGCATGAAAGTGTATTTCTCGGAACTATTGCTTACATTCAGATGTTCTTCTCTTGCTGGATTTTACGATTTATTAACCATTGAAACCCCATTGGCTTATTTAGATACTTTTGTTTGGTTTTGGTGGTTATAAAAGTAAAGTTGAGATTGGTGGAATCGCTAAATTAGCGTTGTAATGGTACTTATAGGTAACTTGTTGCGATGGCGCATTGTTTGGAATAGATTCCAAAATACTCCTAAAGTAGTAAAAACCTTAAACATTAGACCTAGCTTTGAATTCTCAGATGTTATTTTATTGTTTTAAATGTTCCGCCGTTTTACTCCCGTTTTGGAACTGGTTCCAGTCATATTATGTTCCTGTCGATTAAAACTAAAAGGTGATGACAGATGAGCAATAACAATCTGCTGGGACGCCGTAATTTCATTAAAGGAATGGGAGCTGCTGCGGGTGTCGCAATGGCTGCACCAGCAATGGCTATTTCTGAGAAAGCGGATGGCGTTAAGTGGGACAAAGAAGTTGAAGTCCTAATTATTGGTTCGGGTTTTGCGGGACTTGCGGCAGCTATTGAAGCTACACGTAAAGGCGCAAAAGACGTTCATATTTTCGAAAAGATGTCCTACTTCGGTGGTAACTCTGCGATTAACGGCGGTTTATTCGCTGCGCCAGGTACACCTATGCAGAAGCAGGAAGGTGTTAAAGATTCAGTTGATCGTATGGTTAATGACCAGCTTAAATCTGGCCGTGGTATCGCCGATGAAGCGCTACTACGTCACGTTGCAGAGCATGCCGTTGAAGCATTGCAAATGACATTAGATGCAGGTTCTGAATACCATCCGTACCTACAACAGCTTGGTGGTCACTCGGTCGCTCGTACTTATCAGACTACCGTTAGTTGTGGTGCTGGTATTACTCAACCATTGCTAAATGAATGTCGTAAACTAGGCGTTCATACTCATAACCGCGCTAAGTTTGAAGGTTTCTTAGTGGGTGAAAAGGGCGAAATAGTCGGCGTTAAAATGCGTGAGAACTATCACTTTGGTGAAGACCAACCGGGTAAAGTCAGTAATATTCGTGCAAAACGTGGCGTGATTATGGCGACTGGTGGTTTTGCGCAAAACGTCGATCTACGTATGGCGCAAGATCCAACACTTACTTCAGAAGTGGGTTGTACCAATGCTCCAGGCGCTACCGGTGAAGGTATGTACGAGATGTTCCGTCTAGGTGCTATCCCAGTACATTTAGCTCATATCCAATCTGGCCCTTGGGCATCACCAGATGAAGGTGGCTTCGGCTACGTATCTAACTACTCAATCTACAATTTCCCTCATTCAATGGCTGTTAACCGTCTAACAGGTAAGCGTTTTATGAATGAAATTGCTGACCGTAAGACTCGTGCAGATGCAGAACTAGCATGTCGTGATGAGAAAGGTGAAGCACTGCCTCCGATTTTGATTACTAGCTACAAGGATTCTAAAAAGCATCCAAATACCAAGAAAGTGATCAAGTACAACGTAGGTTGGAAATTCGATACGGTTGAAGAGTTGGCTAAGCATTTTGATGTGCCACTTAAACCGCTTAAAGCACAAATTGCTGAGTACAATGAGTACGTTAAATCAGGTGAAGATAAGCAGTTTGGCAAGAATATGACAAAAGCCAAAGACAAGTATATTCAAGCTCCATTTACCGTGGTTCGTTTGTGGCCAAAAGTTCACTACTGCCAAGGTGGTGTACAGATCAATACAGACGCAGCAGTGAAAGATAGCTTTACTGGTCAGTCAATTCCAGGTTTGTATGCTGCTGGTGAAGTGTGTGGTGGTATTCACGGTGTGAGTCGCTTAGGTAGTTGCTCAATTCCTGAATGCATGGTGATGGGTATGACAGCTGCTCGCAGTGTCATGAAAGCCTAATTCTGCCAGATAATAAGAGGAATGAGTGATGATTAAATTAAAAGCGATGTTGGCACTAACCTTAGGTTGCCTATTAAGCTTATCGGTACAAGCTGTTGAAATACGTGACCACCATAAGGAAGTGATTGGTAAAGACTGTAAGACATGTCATGACAATGGCATCAAGCAGTTCCCATCAGACCAAGCCTGTTTGCAGTGTCATGATGTTGATGACTTAGCTGAGCAAACTGCACGTAGTGAAGAAGATAAGTGGCAAAATCCACATAATAACCTTCACTATGGCAAAGAGTTACCTTGTCAAGAATGTCATGGTGAGCATACTTCAAAGCAACCACTTTGTAGTAACTGTCATACATTCAAGTTTGATAAGTTTAAAGAGTAATAATTAGCTTTACTTTGAGTTAAGTTCCATCTCAATTGTCCTAAAAAATTAGGTAGTGGCTATAACCGTTATTAGTTATAGCCATTTTTATTTAAATTTAAAAATTCCCTGCAAAGAATTTTATTCGGCCTCTATTAGAGGTCTTTTTTGTTTTTATATTTTTCTGTTCTCTTTTTTAGTTGTAGCTTTATAATTCGTTAGTAATATTGTTAACTCTTTTATGCGGTTATTTAATTTTTGTTTTTTATTTAAAGTTGGGTTGTTACCAGTTTTTGGAATCAGTTCCACATGTATTATTCCTGATGTAAATAATTATAAATAAACAGGTGTGATGTATGAAGACTAAAGTATTATTAGGAGCTCTATTATTATCTAATGGCGCTATTGCTGCAGATATTCCTGACTTTCTAGATGCCAAAGAAGTGAAGTCTGCTGAATTTGTTTGTTTGGGGGAACAACCAAGTTATTCAGCTAAAGATCAAAAGTACATTGATACTTTATGGAATGAAACGCTAAGTTATTTAGAAGCCTACGCAGTCGCGCTGACTAATGACCAATCAAGCGGTTGTTTAAATTCAGACACTGCCTTGGTTGATTCAACTGAAGGTGGCCAGAGCATGTGCGTTATGGATAGACGCGATATGAAGCTCATGGTGAAGAATATCTATCAAGTATTGAATAATAAAGATGAAGCTAAAAAATGTTTTGGTGCCAGAGAAGACGTTAGTTGGATCTACAATCCAGGCGGAGAGTTAACTAAAAATTCACCGGTTGCGCAGCATTTTAAGCGTACGACATTTAAAGAGTTTTTTGATAAGAAAGTCACCGACAAAAACGTTAAAAAATATGGTGAGCAATTCACCAAAAACTTCTACAAAATGGTGACAGGTGATGAAGTTAAAATGCCTGCCGTATTCCCGTATGACATTAGCGCTAAAGCATTGCCAAACCTATGGGCTGCAGCGGGTTGGTTCCCTATGTACGCCGAAGAAAGTAAGCGTAATGACAAGAACTTTAACAACATTCGTGGTGGTTACGCCTATGCCGAAATTTTTGGTCACTGGGGTTTACTGCGCATTGACGAGATCAATGGTGAAAAGGTTGGTGCTGAAGTGGGTATGACAGTGCAGTCAGTTGATACTCTTTACCCATTCCATAACCACGCTATCTCTGAAATATACTACAACATGCGTGTGCCAGCATGTACTAATCAGTTTAAAACAATGGCTGTGCGCGAAGACTCACCATTAGTTAAGACGGTTAAAGAAGACGATAGTATGCGTCGCGTACAGTTCGATGAAGGTCAACATAATTCGCAAACGATGTGGTTATCAGCAAGTGCAGAGCAAGATCCACTCATGTACTTCCATCAAAATACTATTCACGCTTTTGACATCGACGGCAGCTGTGAAGCCAAGCCTGAAGAGCGCGCAATTGTGTCTGTATGGGCTCGAAGTAATGCTCATGACAAGCGTAATGACTATGGAACGACTCTACTTTGTGAATCCGCTGCAAATCCTGGTACTCCCGCTAAACGTGGTGAAGTCATTCAGTGTGATTTAACTAAGTTGAAGTGGTAAATATATTTTAGGCGTTAGTGGCAAGAGCTCCCCTTGCCACTAACGCCAAGGAATATTGTTTTAATTAAATTATAAGAAATATCTACATATATCCGTCGCACAAATTTTTATGTTTTCACGAATATAAAAATAACATATTGCGACGGCAAGGATTCGATTAGAGGTAATGATGAAAAATAAAACTATAAGCTTAGCGGTTGCAAGTGTTTTATTTCCAATGCTTGTTGCTCCAGCAGTTGCAGATGATTTAAAAATTGGTGGTTCTGTTAGAGCTAACTACAGTTATAGCGATTATTCTGATTCTTCAAAAGATAAAGCTGGCGATTTCGATTTTAACTTGGTTTCAATCACTTTTGCCGACAAATGGAACGATATTGGTGTTGCTGCTGAATATCGTTTTTACCAAGGCTATGACTTTTTAAAATATGGTTATGCCTACTGGGACGTTAATGAAGATCTTACCGTTAGTGGTGGTGTTATCAATAAACCTTTTGGCAATAAAGGTTATGCATCTCATAACTGGTGGTATAGCTTAAACTACTACCTAGGCTTTGAAGATGACTATGGCGTTGGTGTTGCTGCTAAATATCAAAAAGGTAGTTCATTAACTGAACTCGCATTTATTAAAAATGCGGTATACGGTAGCAGTGACCACCGAGATTTTGCCGGTACGGTGGCTAAAGGCACCATCGGTGATATCGACTACAATAACGAAGAAACTAACACCATCGCAGGTCGTCAGAGTTTCACCTTAAACAGTGGAGATTTAACCACGGTTATTGGTGCATCGGTTGAGTATGGTCAGCTATACAATACCGAATTTGGCGAAAATGGTGACACACTCAATTACGCCGTGCATCTAGATATGAACTACGACGGTTGGGGCTTTCAGGCACAATACCTAGCTTATGACTATGACCAATATGATGATGGTCGTATTGATCCAAATAAGATTGGTATGGGTATGTTAGATAGTTTCTTTGAAGTAGCCAGTAAAGGTAATATCTACACGGCTAACCTATCAAAGAACATTGCGACTTCTTGGGGTAGTTATACTATCTACAATGATTTCAGCATGGTTCAGCCAGATTTTGATGAATACGATGACTCGATACTGAATACCACAGGTGTTTCACTAAGCTATGGACCTGTATTCGTTTACGTTGATTATTACGCAGCAAAAAATGTGCTTTGGCTTGGTGGCAACAGCCTTGGATTGACCCAAGCTAATGATGATTGGGATCATCGCTTCAACATTAACTTTGCTTACTACTTCTAGGTAAGCTTTTAATACATATAGGTATTAAACAAAAATGCCAACGTTATCGTTGGCATTTTTATGTTCAAAAAACTTTATTGGTAATCTGAATCAGCTTCTTTAGCAGGTGATGCTTCACCTAATTCAGTCACGTTGGCTTTAATGAGGTTAATCAGTTGATGAGTCGCATCTGTTTGAGTTTCTGGATTGAGGTACAGCGATTCATTGAATACTGGTAACGGTGGAATGTTATGCTCTACCGGATCGAGGATCTGCATCTTGTCGTTAATACGAAACTCTGCAATGGGTGAAATGACTATGTCATTTTCTACCGCTAAGCACATTGCCGCTGGTGAGGGTGTCGATAGCAGTACGCTCATTGGTCGCATCGATATTTGGTGGTTGGCAAATACTTGCGCTCGTATCGGACAGTTTTCAGGATATAGCGCTACAGGGACTGTCTCACGTTTATAGGCGCTGCCACCTTTAGCGGCTACCCAATGGAATCGGCGTTCAAACAACAATTCGCCAAGACCTGCCGCAGGCGCTTGCCAATGAGTGGCCACAATGACATCGAATTCGCCGTTATGTAAGCGTTTATAAAGGTTGCCGCTTACATCGGTATCAATGACTAACTCAATACAGGTAAATTCGCGAATAAACTCAAGTAAGCAGCTACCTAGATATCGATTGATGTAATCTGTCGGTACTCCGAGTCGTATGACTTCACGGTTTTGACATTCTTTAAGCTCGTCAAGTGCTTGAGAACTAAGCTGCATCATCTTGTATGCATAGTTAAGCAGCGTCTTTCCTGACTCCGTTAAGCTGACTCCCTTATTGTCTCTTAACAATAAAGGTTGGCCGACACTCTCTTCCAACTTTTTGATTTGCAAGCTAATCGTTGATTGTGTTCGACATAGTTTGTCTGCCGCTTTGGATAAGTTTCCACATTCAACTACCGCAATAAAGCTTTCTAATAGTTCAATTTTAAGCATGGGCTATTGAGTTTATTCATGATGCTATCAGTATTACTCAATAACCCTATAGCTCCTAGGCTGCTAATGTATGAATGTGAAGTTTATTTAAGTTTATTGTTAGATTTGTGAAGAGGTCGACATGAGTAATTGGCAGCAGCGAGAAAGCTATTTGACTGAAGTGGCAGAGCGATGTTTACGCGGTCACAAAAGTTTTGATTTGCGCCGGTCTCATTTGGTTGAAGCGAGCCAAATCTCTAAAGGGACTATCTATAATCATTTCCCGAGTGAAGCAGATTTGGTGGTTGCAGTGGCGACGGCACATTTTAAGCATCGATTAGAAAGAGCGGCTATTGATAGTGAACTTTATCCGGATTATCTCAAATGTTTTCTAATGCACCATTGTTGGTCAATCCGTGATGATCTTTTACATGATCGGTTTATCATAGCTCGAGTGATGCCTAACTCTGAATTACTAGCGCAAGCCACGGATGATAATCGCTATGCCTTCGAGCAGGTTTATGCTGAATACATTGAGTGGAATCGTTATCTGGTTGAGTCTATGGGGGTTGTGGAAGGCTTTAACAGGGCTGAGCTGGTGGCTAACTACTTGCGCGGCGCCCAGATAAATTGTAACGATGCTGATAAGCAATATAATGATCCAAATCTCTACTATCAATTTAGTTATGCGTTAGCGCAGCTACTCGGGCATTCAAATAAACGCCTACCAACGTTAAATTACTATATCGACTGGCTTGCCGAGCTAGAAGGTTCTGCCAACGCGGCTTGAGAATAGCTGCATTTTCCTCTATATAAGCTAAGGTTAGCGCGGTAGAGTAATCGTTACTTTCAAGCCATTAGGCTGACAATTGTCGGCCTTTATTTGACCTTGATGAGCGCTAATTGCCGCTTCTGCGATCGCTAAGCCTAAGCCCCAACCTCCGGACTCCCTATCTCTTGCAGATTGTGGTCGATAAAACGGTTTGAAAATAGCTTCTAAATCGGCAGCATCTGGGATCCCTGGGCCATCATCAATAATTTCAAGCTTCAGCTGTTGAGCGGAAAGTGAAGTTCGAATGGTGACTTGTGACGTTGCATAACGAATAGCATTACGCAGTAAGTTCTCTACGGCTCGAGTGAGCGGCCTTGGGTAAATGGGCAGCTGTATCGATTCATCTATATCAATATGCAGTAGCTTGTTCTGTTGTTGGGCTTCAAAGTCAGCGTCATCGAGCACCTGACTTAACGCTTCGGCAAGCTCTAATTGGTGTTTAGCTTCATTGGCATTGAGCTTCACCCGTGAAAGCTCCAATAGCTCCGCAATCATCTTCTCTAGTTGATCAGCCTCGTATTCAATACGCTCAGTTTCCAGTGTGTCTTGCCCTTTCTTACGACTCAATGCTAGTGATAGTTTTAGTCGTGTCAGAGGGGTGCGCAGCTCATGAGAGATATCGCTTATGAGTCGTTGTTGGCTGTTGACCATATCTTCAACGGAATCTGCCATGCCATTAAAAGCTTGCGCCAGTTGACCTATTTCATCATTACGCTTAGCTGTTGCTGTATCGACACGGCTGCTGAGATCGCCGTTAGCGAGTGCATCGGCACTGTTTTTAAGTGATCGCAGCGGTTTACCTAGGTGCCAAGCAAACAGCCCACAAAGGAAACCAGACAATAAAATCGCAATGGTTAACGTTAACAGTTTATTGTCAATAAAGAAGAAGAACCACGGACGGGGATGGTGCTCAGGAACCCGACCGTATAGCGCATACTGTTTACCTTCGACTTGAAATTCATAAGGGCCAAATAATAGCTCATCCCTAAATTGGTGCTTTATTGGCTTACCTGCTTCATCAGCTAAGAGCATAAATCGGCGTAGTGCACGTGAAGGCTTGTGGGTATTGAGCACATTGGCATTCTCATCGACAAGGTAGATCCTCACCGGGCGACCGTCGCTTTCTTTGAAACGGTGAAAACGTTTGATCCGCTCAGGCTGCAATACCTGTGGTGATTCGGTTATCCTTTTAGCAAATTTAGATAACAACCTTTCGAAATGAGGCGGCAGTGCCGACTGGTCATGATTTTGTTGCAACAGTGGTAATAGGCCGATTAACGCAATGATGAGTGAGCTGCAGAGCCAGAAGCCAAGCAGTAATTTTACAAAAATATTATTGGGGCTTTTTCTTATTGGCATCTAAGGTAACCAGATATAGCCTTTGCCACGGATCGTTTTTACTCTTGGGCGACCATCAATGCGTTCGGGCATTTTCTTTCGTAGGTTAGACAGGTGCATGTCTAAACTGCGATCAAAAGGCATCAGCTTTTTACCAAGGACTTTTTCGCTGAGTGTCTCTTTGGAGGCGAGCTCACCAGCATTTTTAACCAATTCGTATAGCAAACTAAATTCAGTGCCTGTGAGTACAATAAGCTGTTCTTGGCAGTGCACTTCTTGGCGGGCAGGATCTAAGTTGAGATCGCCAAAAGTGTGTACTGCTTGAATTTTGTCATCGGGCTGTACATTGGTGCGGCGAATGATGGCGCGAATTCGAGCAACAAGTTCACGGTCATTAAAAGGTTTTGGCAGATAGTCATCAGCGCCAATTTCAAGGCCGACAACTCTGTCTATCTCATCACCACGTGCGGTTAACATCAACACTGGGGTTTGCTTTTTAGTGCGTAGTGCACGTAACACTTCAAAGCCGTTGAGTTTTGGGAGCATGACATCTAGCAAGATAAGGTCAAAGGGCTGCCCAACAGCTAGATCGAGTCCCGCCTGTCCGTCATGGGCTAACGTCAGTTCAAATCCTTCAAGTTCTAATAGCTGTGCCAGCAGTTCTGAAAGACCTAAGTCATCATCTATCAACAATATACGGCTCATGTTAACCCTTTTTAGCTTACTTAATATTTGGAGTATACCTTGTTTGATGTCAATTGCAGTTTAGGAATGTAATCGAACGTAAAGATGCTTATTGACACGTTTAGTTGCAGGAGCTTTACAGTGTTTTACGCGCGCAAAACTCTCACTTACATTACGATCACTATACTGGAAAGCGTCAATTACAGCTTAGTGATGCTAAGTTCAATAATATTTTAAGAGGCTACCATTATGAAAAACAATACATTGAAAGCAAGTTTGCTCGCCATAGTGGCTAGTACGGCACTATTAACTGCAGGTGTTTACGCCGCTGATAACGCTAAAGACTCTAACGACGGTCATGGTAAACAAGGATATCACCAAATGAAAGGTGATCGTGGCGGTCATAAAGACATGCGCAAAATGTTCCGCGGTTTAGATCTAACAGATGAACAAAAAACTGAATTAAAGGCATTGTTTACTTCGCATCGTGATGAGATGAAGCAGAGCCGTCCATCAAAAGAGGAAAGGGCTGCACAGAAAGAGCAGATGTTGAACTTTATTACAGCCACTAACTTTAGTGAAGATGAAGTTAGACAAGCATTAGCAGCTAAGCAAGAAGCGCGTCAGCAAAAAGCCGTAGATATGCTAAAACTGCAAAACCAAGCCTATCAAATATTAACACCTGAGCAGCAAGAGAAGTTTAAGCAACGTTTTGCTAAGCACGGTAAAAGATAGCTAACGCTGATAAATACCCATAGTATTTATCTATTACAGTGATTGCTATTAACTTGAGGGGAATCATCAGTTTTCCCCTCAGTATGATATAAACTTAAGATCTAGACTTCCCATACTGAATTAGTAACTCGATCTTATGAATGACTCTTCCCAATATGACTTCTGGGTGAAGCTGGCTAGCCGCGCGGCGGTTGCGACAGCTTTAACCCTTATTGTTATTAAGCTTGCTGCATGGATGTATTCTGGCTCAGCCAGTATGTTGGCTTCTTTAACAGATTCTTTTGCTGATGCTTTGGCTTCTATCGTTAACTTTATTGCGATTCGCTATGCGATTGTGCCGGCTGATCAAGACCATCGTTATGGTCATGGTAAAGCGGAGCCTTTAGCGGCTCTCGCGCAATCAGCCTTTATTTTAGGCTCTGCCTTCCTGTTATTTTTCCACGGTGGAGAGCGTCTAATTAACCCTGTAGAAGTTAAGCATGCCACTTTAGGTGTGATTGTTTCTATTATTGCGATAATCATGACCTTTGCACTGGTGATACTACAGAAAAGGGCGCTTGCAGCAACCTCTAGCACTGTGGTTGAAGCCGATGCTTTACACTATAAGTCAGACCTATTTTTAAATGCTGCGGTTTTGCTTGCCTTAGTGCTATCGCAGTATGGCTGGTGGTGGGCTGATGGCTTGTTTGCTGTGTTGATTGCACTGTTTATTGGTCAGCAGGCGGTTGGACTGGCTTATCGCTCAGTGCAATCGCTGCTTGATCGTGAACTTGACGATGAAACGCGAGATAAGATCACTGGTATCGCCATTAATGATCCTCAAGTTAAAGGTATTCATGATCTTCGTACTCGTGAATCAGGAAAAACCATGTTTATTCAATTCCATTTAGAGTTAGATGGAGCGCTAAGTCTTGAGCAAGCCCATCAGATAGCGGTTGCTACCTCAGCCAGGATCCGACAAGAGTTTGTTGAAGCAGAGGTGATTATTCACCAAGATCCAGTATGAAATCGAGCTAGTTTGATACAGAAATGAGCCACAACCTCGTTGAATAAATGTTGTGCATGTGGCTTTGATGGTTGCAAAAAGGTAATTAAAATAATTATTTACATATGAATGTAGCAGTTTGTATCGTCGCTATGGTAAATTCCTTCGCATCAAAAACGATGTAGGGAATGAATCATGAAAAAATTATCAATTATAGCGCTAGCAGTATTAGGTTTAACCACTTCAACAGTTGCTTCTGCAGAGGCAGATCGTGTTGGCGCATACGTTGGTGGTCAAATTGGTGCTTTTTCAGCAGATGTTGAAGGCGATTCTGAGTCTGGACAAAGCTATGGTGCTTACGGTGGATACAACTTTAACGAATGGTTTGGTTTAGAAGGTACTATCTACGTCACTAACGACTTTGTTGATAATGAATTCGGTAGCATACATGCTGCATCTTTTAGTGTTGCGCCTAAGTTTACGCTTGTGCTTAACGATACGTTTTCTTTGTACGGTAAAATCGGTGTGGCATCAGTAGCTGTTGTTGCTGATAACGTTATCCGTGATGTTGATTACCAAGGTTTCGGTTTAACTGTTGGTGCAGGTGTTAATGCTGCAGTCACTGATAAGTTAAACATCCGCTTGGGTTATGACTTTACCTCTGCAGACCTTGATTCAGATGATTTTGGTGCCCAAGATATTGATATGGATCTGTCAAACGTTACGCTAGGCATGCATTACCAGTTCTAAGCTGAGTTGATGCTGTATCTGGCTAGTAATAAAAAAGGATATCGTTTGATATCCTTTTTTAGTTTTGAGCCTGGGGCTTCAGCTATTCCATTGCGAGCTCTTTAAGCTTGCGAGTTAAGGTGTTACGTCCCCAACCTAAGCGCTTAGCTGCTTCCTGTTTATGACCATTGGTATGCTTTAGTGCTGTTTCCAACAAGATACGCTCAAAAGCTGGTTGAACTTCCGTAAGCAGATCACTTTCACCATCTGCTAGGCGTTGATCAATCCACAGCTTAAGTGCCGTTTCCCAATCATTATCATGACTATTTATCTCAGTGGATACATTGGTATCTTGTAGTAATTCAGGCGGTAAGTCTTGGGGGAGGATCTCTTGCCCAGAGGCCATTACGGTTAACCAACGACAGGTATTCTCCAGTTGACGTACGTTACCCGGCCACGGCAAAGTTGCTAGTTTATTGGCCGTTTCTTTGGTCAATGTTTTGGGTTCAACATCGATCTCTTTTGCGGCAATCGCGAGAAAGTGACGAGCCAGCTGAGCAATATCTTCTCGGCGTTGCGATAGCGGTGGCAGATGCACTCGAATAACGTTCAGTCGGTGAAACAGATCTTCTCGAAACTCACCTTGTTGCACTAGTAACTCTAGATTTTGGTGGGTTGCTGCAATAATTCGCACATCGACTTGCACTGGTGAGTGACCACCGACTCGGTAAAATTGCCCATCAGCTAGCACCCTGAGTAAACGTGTTTGTACATCTAGTGGCATATCACCGATTTCATCGAGAAATAGCGTACCGCCATTAGCCTGTTCAAATCGCCCTTGGCGCACACTGCCTGCCCCCGTAAAAGCGCCCTTTTCATGGCCAAAAAGCTCTGATTCAATGAGGTCTTTAGGAATAGCCGCCATGTTGATGGCAATAAATGATTTATCTTTTCTCGGGCTGTGCTTGTGCAGCGCGCTTGCTACCAGCTCTTTACCCGTTCCTGATTGGCCATTAATCAATACACTAATCGATGATCGTGATAGTCGGCCAATGGCTCTAAAGACTTCTTGCATCGCCGGGGCTTCGCCAATGATTTCTGGTGTGGCAATGACAGGTTCTGCCGCCGTATTACTGCTATTCTGTTCGTTAGCATGTGTTATCGCCCGTTCAACCAAGGAGATAGCTTCATCGATATCAAACGGTTTTGGCAGGTATTCAAATGCGCCTGCCTGGTAGGCGCTAACGGCGCTATCAAGATCTGAGTGAGCCGTCATAATGATAACGGGAATATGTGGGTAGTGGTTTTGCAAGCGTTCTAATAAAGTTAATCCGTCGGTGCCTGGCATACGAATATCAGACACGATGACTTTGGGCTCCGCCATTTCTAAAGCATCCCATAGTGACTCTGCAGCAGCAAAGCTGGCGCTGCTTAAGTTGGCACTTTTGAGCGATTTTTCAAGTACCCAGCGAATAGAGCTATCATCATCGAGGACCCACACTTGTTCTGTCATGTTTATATATTCCTCAATTAACTATTGATGGGTAAGGTGATGGTGAAGGCGGTACGACCTATAGATGAGTCACAATCAATTCGACCGCCGTGAAGCCGGGCAAAATTATGAGCAATGGACAAACCTAAGCCAGAACCTTGTTCTCGACCAGTAACCATTGGGTAAAATAGGGTATCCATCAGCTCAGGGTTAATGCCCGGACCGTTATCAATAACAGATAGCATTAATACCAATTTGTGCCGTTGGGTACCGATTGTGACTTGATGTTGGGTGCGGGTTTTTATACTGATATTTCCGCCGGCTTTGTCGAGTGCTTGAACCGCATTTTGCACAATATTTAGCAGAGCTTGCTGCAGCTGATCGGGATCCATTTCGATATCAGGGATCGAAGGATCATAATCTTGAGTCAGGCTGATATTGTCAGGCAATGTTAAGTTCACTAGCTGCAATACCTTATGTACCACTTCGTGGATGTTATAGAGGCTGTGCTGAGTTGGCTTTTGTGGGCCTAATAACCGATCAACAAGGCTCCGTAGACGATCAGCTTGCTCAATAATAAGGTCGGTAAACTCATTGAGCTCAGGCTCTTTTAGTTCTCGTGATAACAGTTGCGCCGCGCCGCGTAACCCTCCTAGTGGGTTTTTGATCTCATGGGCAAGGTTTCTAACAAGAAATTGTGCTGCCTGTTGCTGAGCATCTTGAGTGAGTTGCTGATGGATCCTTCGCTGTTGATCGACCTGCCTCAACTCAAGTAACGCTTGGCTATTTTCTTGTTCAATTGGGGTTAAGGTGACATCAACAGTATACTGTTGCCCATCTAAAGTGACGAGGGATACAGTGTTAACCGTAAGACCCTGATTGTCTCTAATGGCAACTTGCAACAGGGGGAGATCGACCGCTAAGGTTTGATAATGGTTAGGAAAGCTCAGCTCAAGCAGCTTATTGTTACTCACGCCTAAAAGTTGCTCAGTGGCGACATTAGTATAAAGCAACTCGAGTTCATCATTTATGACTAGCACAGCAGTCACTAAGTGATTGAGCAATAAACCTGTATCCATCTACGACTCCGCCTTATTCAGTTGCACCATTTTGGGACTTTAATTCGGTTGCACCACTATGGTGCACCAAAGTGGTGCGCTCTGCAACTAGACTTCATCGAAGCAACAATACTAACCGTTAATAATTAAGGCTTTGTATTTAAAGGTTTTAATGTGTTTTATCGCCTTTGTTGTAAGTACTATCTAGCTCTATTTTGTATTGTTCGATGAAGAAATACTTTTCTTGGTGGGGTAGATGCAAGTAGTTTGCCGTCTTGTGTTAGCGCCTTAATCACAAAGCTATGCTCGCCACGATCGATATTGGTCACTCGGAACAAGCCTCTTTGCTGCGCATCTCCATACTGCTTGCCATCCATGAATAGAACAAGTAGGTGAGAAGAGGCGAGTTCTGGCTCAAGCTGTACCGCGATTGAGATTTCACCTTCGTTACTTCTAATGGTTTCCTCTTCGCTTGGCGAAGTGATACGCATATTATAATTGACGCGATCAGCCGTCAGTTGAGCGGACTCTGCCTTGCTATAAGGCTGGGGAAGTTTTACTTGGTTTTCGGTATTTTTATTAAATTCCACCACTTCGGCATTATTTACTGGCTCGTCAGAAAAATGAACTTTGCCATCTTCATCTACCCACTTGTATACCGTCGCATGGATCAGCGGGCTAATGAGTAGAGCTAACATAAGTAAACTAAGGCGCATAGTGGTTTCCTTGATGAACATTGGCTTTGTCAGATTAACGCTTTTTTAACAATAAATCATGAACTTTGTTGCCGCTAACTTATACTGACTCTTATACTATTCATGTTAAACCTAAGCCACGGCGACTTTTGTGCTACTGTTGAATAGAGAAGCGTGCAGCGTACATGGATATAGTAGATATAGGGAATAGGGTGTGAAAAAATCTAATCTAGGCTTTACCTTAATTGAGCTGGTTGTAGTGATTATTGTACTGGGTATTTTAGCGGTGATCGCAGCGCCAAAATTCCTCGACTTAAGAACAGATGCTGACGCATCAGTGTTAAAAGGCATGCAAGGTAGTTTAAAGTCAGCACGAGATCTAGTGGCTGCCCAAATAGCGCTTAGGCCGGAAAATTTAAGTGCTGACAATCTAAGGTTTACGCTTGAAAATGGCCAAGTCATTGAGGTGCGTGGTCAATATCCAGATGGTAGATGGGAAGATACTTTCGACCAGATTGTTGACTTTGATAGCGTGACCTTCGTGACTAATAACCAGTGCAGTGAAGATAACTCTGCTACAGCTTGGTGCGCGCGAGAGAGAAATCGTAATTGGTTTAATAGCCGTGGTTATAGCGTAGAGCGTGGTCGCGGTTTTGTTATTTACCCACAAGGGAATAATGTCAACAATGATGCATGCTACCTTTATTATTACACCCCTAACCGTGGTAACGTGGTTGGTCTCGGAACCTTACCGATAGTTGAATTAGATCTAACCGATTGTAGTTAAGCTGAATAATTTTCGAAGAGGGCTTTATGACAATTAGATTTTGGCTGATGTTGACGCTTTTTATCAGTTTCTCATCATTAGCGGCGTCGCCAAGTTTTGACTGTAGTAAGGCAAGTGGTGAAGTTGAAATACTGATCTGCAACGATGAAGGACTGGCTAAGTTAGATAGGCAACTGGCAAGCGTATACCGCCAAGCCTTGGCCAATATCCCAGCGGCAGAGCAACCTAAGGCGATGCAAAGAGGTTGGATAAAAGGGCGCAATGATTGCTGGAAGTCAGCAGATGTTCGTCAATGTACAGCGCAAAACTACCAAAGCCGCATCATTGAGTTACAGATCCAAGGTGGGCTATTAGAGGTTCCTTCAAGTGTCGTATTTGACTGCGGTGAGTTCCCACAGATCAGTGCCGTTTTTTATACTCAATTAGACCCGATAACTGCAGTTTTTAGCTTTGATGATCAACAGTTGATTGCCAGCAATGTGATCAGTGCGAGTGGCGCCAAGTATCAGGGGCAAAACTTTGAGTTTTGGGAGCATCATGGCGAAGCTAGCGTTCGCTATTTTGACACTGCGGCGAAATGTAGAATCCGAAAATAATAAAGGCAGCTATAAGCTGCCTTTGTACTTCTTCAAGCAAGCTTAGCTATTCTCGTACTTTAATTCTATTTCACCCGCCTTAATGCTATTAGCGTGTTGAGCTAACTGTTTGGCATAGGTGGCGATATGAGGGTATTTCTCCGCTTCACCACTGGCCACTAACAGCTCTACGATGAACGACATCATGATGTCTGCCCCAGTGAGCTTATCTGCAACTAAGTAGCGTTTTCCAGCTAAAGCGTGGTTGACATAGCTAAGAATTTTTTCAGTTTCTACGGCCGCGTAACCTTCTAAGAAATTGGTTTGGCAGCCATCTTTAGCAACAAACATTCTCAGTAGTAAAGGTAATATGGCTGAGCTTTCAGCGAAGTGAAGCCACTGCAGATACTCGACATAATCACTGCTGCCTTTTTCTGGAGCGAGCTTGCCTGCTGCATGAGTATCAATAAGGTACTCGGTAATCGCACCTGACTCGGCAATAACCTGTTGCTTATATTCAATTACCGGAGACTTACCCAATGGGTGGATCGCTTTAAGCTCTGGTGGCGCTAAGAAGGTTTGGCTATCTCGCTGATACGCTTTAACTTGGTAGTCTAGTCCCAGCTCTTCAAGTAACCAGATAATCCGCTTTGAGCGTGATTTGTTGAGATGATGCAGAGTGATCATTGGCTGTCCTTTACAAAATATATTGAACGGCGGACTCAAAAGTACACCGCTTATCATTAGCGATGGCTATTACTTAAGCTGCTTGATGATCTCATCGGCCACAACTTCAGAAGATGCTGGGTTTTGACCGGTAATGAGGTTGCCATCAACGGCTAAATAGCTCGCCCAATCATCACTCTTACTGTAGAGCGCACCGTGAGCTAGCATCATATCTTCAACAAGGTAAGGGACGATGTCAGTTAGCTGTACAGCGGCTTCTTCTGTGTTGGTAAAACCTGTTACTTTTTTACCGGCAACTAATGGCGTGCCATCAGCTGCTTTGACGTTTTTAAGTGCGCCAGGTGCATGACATACTAGGCCGACAGGTTTACTTGCTTGATAAAAGTTTTCTATCAGTGCAATCGAATTCGCATCATTGGTTAGATCCCAAAGTGGGCCGTGACCGCCTGGGTAAAAAACAGCGTCATAATCATCAGCGTTAACTTGTGCAAGCACTTGAGTGCTAGCAAGTTGTTGCTGTGCATCACTGTCCTTATTGAATCTATCTGTTGCTGCAGTTTGAAAGTCTGGTTGCTCACTGCTTGGATCGAGTGGTGGCTGGCCGCCAGCTGGTGATGCGAGGGTGACATTAAACCCGCTGTCTTTAAAGCGATAGTATGGGCTGGCGAATTCCTCTAACCAAAAACCTGTTTTTAACCCTGTGTCGCCTAGTTTATCGTGTGAGGTTAATACCATTAATACATTCATTTAATAATCCTTATTCATGCTTAATTGTTGTAGGCATAACCCGCTGTCCAACGGGCTATGCGATAAGTTGATTGCAGTAGAGTTATTATGCTTACAGGTTGCGCTCTAAAATTTTGCGGCTCATGGCGAGATCAACATCTTGCTTTTCGCCTAAAGCTGTCATGCCGTGAGCTTCTAGTTGTTCAATCACTTTGTCGATGCTGCTGGCATCTAAACCATAGTCGGTTAGGCGAGTCTTGATACCCATAGCTTCGAAAAATTCGCGTGTTTTAGCGATTGCTGCATCGATAATTTCGTCGTTAGTGCCTTGAGTGAGTCCCCAAACACGATCGGCATACTGCAGTAACTTCTCTTGCTTACCTTCTCGGCGACAATCAAGCATGCCTGGCAATACGATAGCGATAGTGCGGGCGTGGTCGATGTCATAAAGTGCTGTGAGTTCGTGACCAATCATATGTGTTGCCCAGTCATGGGGAACACCACGGCCAATTACACCACTAAGTGCCATTGTGGCTACCCACATTAGGTTAGCTCTAACATCAAAATCTTTTGGTTCGCTCAAGGCTTTAGGGCCAAGCTCAATCAATGTTTGTAGTAAACCTTCTGCAAAGCGGTCTTGCACGGCAGCATTTACAGGGTAGGTTAAGTACTGCTCAGTGATATGAATAAATGCATCTACCACACCGTTGGCGACTTGACGCTCTGGCAGGGTAAAGGTTTTGCTTGGATCTAAAACAGAGAATTTTGGATAGACATGATCGCTCATAAATGACAGCTTAGCTTGATACTCTTTACGAGTTACAACGCTGGCGCTGTTCATCTCAGAGCCTGTTGCAGGCAGTGTCAGTACAGTACCGAAAGGCATTGCTTGAGTGACTTTTGCGCCCCAGCTTAAAAGAATATCCCATGGCTCACCTTCAAAAAGTGCTGCAGCCGCGACGAATTTAGTACCATCGATAACTGAGCCACCGCCTACAGCAAGTAGAAAGTCGATGTTCTGCTGTTTAACGATTTCAACAGCTTGCATTAATGTCTCATAAGTCGGGTTTGCTTCGATACCGCCAAACTCAACGATTTCACGTTGTCCTAGTGCGGCTTTTACTTCGCCTAGAGTGCCTGTTTTTTCCGCGCTGCTACCGCCAAATAACACTAGCACTTTGGCATCTTTTGCCACTAGGTTGTCCAGTTCCGCAATCTTTCCTTCACCAAAGCTAATGTGGGTTGGATTGTAATAATCAAAGCTATTCATAATGGTTCCTATCTATCGATGCTATACACCGAATGAATACAATTTAGTAGACCAGTCGTCTAGTAAATAGTTAAAAAATACCCGCCTTAAGCATAGGCGGGGGAGATAAAACTGTTGGCTATTTCAGCGGAGGGATAGGCTGTGCCAACAGGGCTTTGGTGACTTGCAATACGCGTTCGATTGCATTTGGATCACGGGATAACTTATTTTTTAAGCTAGCACCTAACCAAAGCTGATATAAGGTTTCTGCTGTTATATCTGCTTGCATTGTTGGCAGTGAGCCATCTTCAATACCAGCTTGAATACATCCAGCAAGGCGAGCTATTACTGCCGATGACCCCTTATCAAGCGCAAGACGCATTGATTCAGATAGGTCGGCAACTTCAGCGCTGAGCTTAACCACTAAGCACTTCTGGTCGATACTGCAATCGCTCTGTGTTGTTTGCCAGCGTAACCAATAACTCATCAGTCGCTCAAGACCCGACCCATGTCGAGGCTCAAACAGTTCATCGATACTGTTAAGGTATCCTTTGAAATAGCTATTGATTATCTCCTCGCCAAACTGCTCCTTAGATTTGAAGTAGTGGTAGAACGAGCCTTTTGGCACATCGGCAAATTTTAAGATCTGCGATAAGCCGACATTCGAAAAGCCTTTACTAGAAATAAGGCTATAGCCGGAGTCGATAATATGTTGACGTGTCTGCTGAGATTCAATTTTCATGGGTATTAGTCTACCCTCTATTAGACCGGTCGTCTAGTTAATTTATCATACTTACTCTATCAATAATCTTCTCGATCTAAATTTTAGAAAATACGTCAAATTAAATTGTTTATAGTCAATTGGTTAACTTGACTACAACGGTAAGGTGCTACGAGAAAAATTTTGCTTTAGCACCACGGTAGATTCAATACCCGCAATACAATTAAGGCTACCAAGGGATTTTTTTACAAAACTTTCGTAGCTAAGTAGATCGCTCGCGACGATTTTTAAAACGTAGTCATGTCCGCCGGTTACCACTGAACATTCCATCACTTGCTCAAGGTTCTGCATGGCAGTTTCAAAGCGCTCAGCATGATGGTCTGAGTTTTCGGTGAGGCGCACAAACGCATATACCACCACGTTAAGGCCAACCTCTTTTGGCTCTATTTGAGCAGCGTAACCGCTGATCACACCACTGTCTTCGAGTTTTCTGACTCTGCGCAGGCAAGGGGTATCAGACATATTGAGTCGTGAGGCGAGCTCAGAGATTGCAATGCGACCATGCTTTTGCAAAATAGCGAGAATATTACGATCTTTACTGTCCAATGAGTCATCCCATTATTTATTTTTAGTCTATTTCAATACTATAGCGATATTTTGTAGTGAAATCCGATCTTAAACTGAAGTTATTCAACGAAAAATGATGATTTCAACCCAAGAGATACTGATAGGCTAATTCAACAAAATAATAACAATAATAGGATTTACTCTATGACTCTCAATACCCGCGCCTTTGATCACTGGATCCGCACTCGATTTGTCGAAATTAATACTGAATTAGAGCAACTTTATGCTGAGCAGGCTGACCGTGCCAACGTCGAAGGTGTTGGTGAACATCTAAAGCAAGCCTTGGAAGCAGAAGGGCGTGAGATGATTGCGACCCTGCTGGCAGAGGGAAACACCGATGAAGGCTTTGATCATGCTTTTGATCTATTGGGTAATGTAGGTTTGTATATGGCGGCTTGTCGCCGTCATGAGATCACTGAGCCTTCGCGAGAAAGAGTATCACCACTCACTGAAGCATCGGCGTTAGCAATGCACATTGGTGCCTCTATCGGTGTAACGCCAAGGTTTGCGACTGCCCATTTAACCACTCATAACAGTGCGCAAAATGGTCTCTATAAACGCTTTACTAACCTGCCTGCTGAAAAGCTATTTGTTGATTACAACACTAAGGGTATTTTGGCGTATAAGCGTGCAGCCGACGCGCTGATTAAAATTGAGCCTCTCGGGATCACTCACCCTATTGCAGCTGATTTACTCAAGGTAGCGAAGCAAGCGTTAGTTGATGTTAAAGAATCAAATCAACAGTTATTTAAAAAGCTCGATACTGATGACTTTTTCTATTGTGTAAGACCCTATTACAAGCCATATAGAGTGGGCAGCCAGGTGTATCGTGGTGCCAACGCGGGTGATTTTGCCGGCATTAACGTCATCGATATGTTGTTAGGGCTGTGCGAGGCCAACGAACCTGCTTATTCGCAAATGCTGGTGGATAAGTTTTTGTATATGATGCCAGAAGATCAAAGCATTTTGCGTGATTGCATGCGCCGGACTAGCTTTATGGATGAGCTTCTAGCACTACAGCATCTGAATCAGCAATCCTGGTTTACAGAAAATGTAACACTGTTCTTAGAGGTTTGCGCCTTGCATGGTGATACTGCAATTCAACATCATAACGAGCTAGTGAACAAGTACATTGCTGTTCCTTCAAAGAAACTGCAACAACAGCATATGGACAAGGTGACCGCCAGTGGTCCACCATTACCGGTACTTTTGAATGCATTAGAAAAACTACGCGATCGCCGAGCTGCCGCTGAGCGCAGTGATATCAACACGCGTTATGATGATATTAAGTCGCTCAAAGCCAGTTTAGAGGCGCTTTAATATGAAAGACTTTAAAAACGATTTTATGTTGGCTCCGGGCTGTTACTTATTGAATCACTCCGTGGGGCGGCCACTAAAAACAGCAGAGCAATCTTTTAAACAGCAGTTCTTTACCCCGTGGCAAGATTCAGGTGTAGAACCTTGGGGAGATTGGCTTGGTATTATTGAGCGCTTTACTCAGGCGTTATCGACATTGTTTAATGCCCCTGCTAGTGAGTTTTGCCCGCAAGTTAACCTATCGAGTGCACTGACAAAGTTGGTGATGTCATTAGAGCGCTTGCAGCAAAATGACGCTGTAGTGTTAATGAGTGAGCTTGATTTTCCCAGCATGGGGTTTGCGCTGAAGAAGGCATTGCCTAGTGGTTGTGAGCTGCGGTTTATCCCCGCTGAAAGCGACATTACTGACGCTAATGTATGGGATAGCTATATAACTTCAGATGTTGATATGGTGTTTGTTAGCCATGCTTACTCAAATACGGGGCAGCTATCGCCAATAGAACAGATTGTCGAAACGGCTAAAGCAAAAGGGGCATTAAGCTTAATCGATATCGCACAGTCAGCAGGGGTTGTATCGCTAGATCTTAACGCGTTGCAGGCCGATTTCATGATAGGTTCTAGCGTTAAATGGCTATGTGGTGGGCCTGGAGCGGCTTACCTCTGGGTCAATAATCAACATCTCGCAGATTGCCAACCTAAAGATGTCGGCTGGTTTAGCCATGAGAATCCATTCGAATTTGATATTCATGACTTTCGTTATCATCAAACAGCATTGAAATTTTGGGGCGGTACTCCCTCTATAGCTCCTTTTGCCATAGCATCTCACAGCATTGAATATTTTAGTCGCGTGGGCTCGATTGCGTTGCGGCAACATAACCAACAGTTACTCGATGTTATTACTGAGGAACTAGAAGAAAAAGTGGTTTCTCCTCGCGCACAAAATCAACGTAGCGGTACCATCATTCTAGATTTTGCAGGTAAGCAGCAACAAGTCTTACAAACACTAAAAAGCGCTAATGTGAGTGTTGATGTGCGGAGTTTGGGAATGCGAGTATCACCGCATATTTATAATGATGAGGCCGATATCCAAGGATTCTTACAGCTGGTTAAATCAATATAAAGCTAAGCGACGCTTTTGCTGCAGCTATAGGCAGCTAAAGGCATCGAGCTAAGTGAAAAGCGCGTAACGCAGTGATAAAAGCATTGAAACGAACTCGAAGGGTTGCGCTTCTTGGCAATTTTTACTGCGTTATAGGCTACTTGCGGAGATTGACTAAACCCCATAGCCTCAGCTTTATCAAAAGAGTCATAAGCTGCGGCAACAACAACCTTGAAAGATCATCAAAGTCTAGCGATTAAGTGCACGTAAGTGTGTTTTTCGGTAGTCAAACTGTTGGTTTAATCTAGTGATATCACCCAGACTCATTTTCGCGACTACAGTGTTGCCTTTATCATCAGATACAAATTTCTGAGCTGTTGCATTTACAAAGTCAACGACATAAACATTGTCTGCAGCTAATGCCTTGGCTGCATCAAGTGCGGCTGTTGCACTGCAATCGTTACACTTTGCCACAGGCGCCATTGCTGCCAAAGTTGATGTTGAGAATAGAAGTGTTGCTAGTATCAATGGAGTCGTAAGGGATGTTTTCATTATTAGTTCCTTCCATAAAACTGTGATTGAGGTCACAGTTTAGGCGTGTTGCACAATAATTGTCCACTGTTTTTTGAATTTACTTTAAGCTAAGTTGTTGTTTAATATTGGCTTAATTAACCGAGTGCTAATGTTCGCTGAGGGAATTAGGATGATTGATATGGTTTTGTCTTTTAAGCGTTAGTTGCCTATTACCTAGTATTAGGTGATAGTTACAGTACTTCAGTATTACAAGGTGAGTTTAATGAAGTTAATCATGTCGTTACTTTGTCTATTCAGTTTTTCAGCTGCCTCCAGTGTGTGGAATACCCAGCAAATAGATGCCAATCTATCATTTCGTGGTAGCGCTGCTGCTGACGGTGTCTTCTGGGTTAGTGGGTCTAAAAATAGCGTATTCCTATCCAAGGATGCAGGGAAAACTTGGCTCGATGTTTCTGTTAAAAACCAACCATTAACCGATTTTCGTGATATTGAAGTATTTGATGCCAATACGGCGATAGTGATGGGGGCTGGCGAAGGCGAGCTATCTAAACTCTACATTACCGAAGATCAGGGCGCTTCATGGCAGTTATTATTGGAAAACAAACATCAAGCAGGCTTTTTTGATTCGATTGCGTTTTGGGATAGAAATAATGGTTTGTTGTTAGGCGATCCTGTTGACGGCTGCTTTGTTATCTTACGAACCCGTGATGGTGGACAGAGTTGGCAACGAATTGCTCGGGGCAGATTGCCGGAAATGCTCGATAGGGAAGTGGCATTTGCAGCCAGTGGCAATACCCTAATGGTCGGTGAGTCTGGCCAAGCATGGTTTACTACTGGCGGCTACAGTAGCTCGATTTATACCTCGCAAGACTTTGGCGAGTATTGGCAACGAACGCATATCCCCTTGTTTGATGACACTCAAACTGCTGGCGGATATGGCATTTCTAAAAATAGCGTTAATGATATTTTTGTGGTTGGTGGCGACTACCAGCAACGGGATAAACATGATGCCAATATGGTATATCTAAAGAATAAGGTGTGGCATAAAACCCGAAAGTCGACCCCAGGCCTGCGCACTGCAATGGTTTGTTATCAAGCCACTTGTATCGCGACTGGAAAGCTCGCTACCGATATTTCATTTGACCATGGTTACAGTTGGCAACCGCTGCAGATAGACGGATTAAAACAAGGTTACTATTCGCTGGCGATTGATAACGACTCCGTGATTGCTGCTGGGCATGACGGCAGAGTTGCAGTATTTACTATGCCACAAAGGCAGTAATTGCCAGGGAAAATTTTTAGCAACATGAAGAAATCATACAAGCCCAAGTGTTTAACTTGGGCTTTGTGTTAGCTTATTGCTAGATAGGTGATAATGGCACCGATACAGCCACCACATACCACTGCAATAGCGAGTATTATTGATTGAGATCGCAAAGAGACTTGTTGCATCTGTTGGCGGTCGGGAATTGGGATCTGTAACAAGTTTTTTTGTTCAACCTCCAGCACCGCACACAAACCCAACAATGTCTCACTTGATGCGCTGCCCTCTTTTTCTACTCGCTGAACCGTGCGTAAGCTAATAGCACAAGCATCGGCCAAATGCTGTTGTGTCCAGCCTTTAGACTGGCGCAGTGCTTTTACGGTTATCGCATCAATCTCCATATTTTACTCCACTGCTCCTTTAGCTTTTTCGATATATCTAGCTTTTAATCAAGCTATAAACTGATGGGTTAACCAGGCTGCTAGCCCACCAAAAATGAGCCCTGCGACAAAAAATAGTGATATTGGCTTGAGGGCTGATTTGCCATCCATATTGCGATAGGCCTTGGTTTCTGTAGTGACATACTCGCCATTTTTATAAAGGGCGCAAGCAACAGTGGCAGTCAGAAGATTAGTTACTTGAAATCTCACCTCGTAATCGTTACCCATATGGCAGAACTCGTGCGAGCTTTTCATTCCAAGGTTACGTTTATCACTCACCACCTCATCATTAACATAGACGGTTTCTTGGCCTGAATACCCTGAACCATGAGCAGTAACTCGCACTCCAGCATCTTCAAAATAGTACCAATATCCATTAGTAATTGTGGGCATATCCATAGTGGTATCCATTTTATGTCGAGTCATTGAGTTTTCCATAATGTGCTCCTTGCTGTGTTTGCATTTGAATTGCAGCAAGTTGAACACAAATTACCATTGTCTACGGCGTCATTGATATGACAGTCACACTATAGGCATATGACACTTCAAATGTCACATCTATAAGAAGCTGATAATGTTAGCTTAAATTTATCTGTATTACTCATTTTGTTATCAGCACTTATTCAATAATCGTTGCGCTTTTATAGCGCTTGCCATTAATTCGCTCGATGATCTGGGTAGCATTAAGGTCATGTATGACATTAATTAATGTTGCCGGGGCGTCGGTAACTGCGCCAATAATGACTAGAATTGGGATCACTTCGATAGGTAGCCCAAGGGTGGTAACAATGAAAATTTCACCTAAAAATGCACCGCCAGGTACGCCACTTATAATAAAGGCGGATAGCACTGAGATAAGTACTGTCAGAGCAAAAACATCGGCGCTAAAATCCAAGCCTAAGATTGAATAGATAAAGACAATCTTCAACGCGGTAGTCATTGATGCACCGCCTTTATTGAGGTTAACCAACAAAGGCATGCAGATGTCGGCGATCTCCTCTTTTATCCCCATCTTATTTGCAGCACGAATATTGACTGGTAATGTGGCTAACGAGGAGCTGGTGCCTAATGCTGTGACCGATGGGTCAACCGCATTCTTCCAAAACTGAGTAACGCCTGTTACTCCACCACCAAGCCATGCGTAAATTGTTGAACCAACAGTAAAATAGAAAAAGGCGGCGACAAAGAATAGGCCAATAGCGCGGGCAAAAGTGCTGAGCAGTTCGGTATCTTGGCTAGCCATGGTTGAGGCAAAGTAAGCGCCTAAACCTACAGGCGCGGCGACCATTAATATAGAAACTATTTTCATAATAACAGTATTGAGGCTGTCGAGCATGGCTGAGACTTTCTCACCATCTTTGCCTGATTGACCTATCGCAATACCGGCAATGACTGACATGATGATGAGTGCCAGTATGTTAGATTTAGACAGTAAGCCGACAAAGTCATTGGTGGTCAGCAGTCCAACAAAATCCATGTTGCCAGATCCGGCTTCAACCTGTTGATGCAGATCGAGTACCACACCTTGTGCTGGGTCAAAAGCCAATGCTAAACCGACAATCGATACTGCAGGAATGATCGCCATGGCAATAGACACCATGAACAACGTGATAAGAATGATGCCTAACTTTTTTAAGTCGGTCATGCGGGCAATAGAGGAGGTCACACTAATCGCGACTAGCGGCACAATGATCATAAACAGTAAATTTAGAAACACTTGGCCTATGGGTTTTAGCGATAAAGCAAACTCTGGTAACACGATACCGATAGCGCCACCAATGAGTAGCGCCGACAAAAGAATTATCGAAGAACGATAGGGTTGAAGTTTTTGCCACATAGATCAGGAGTCACTTATTATTTGATGTCAGAACACTGACTTATGGTGTGTTTTAACCGTTAAACTAACCAGCCATTAACAGAGTGTCAACTTAGTCTGGGCGACGTAGGTATGGATACATAAATGTAAAAGGCTTGCGATGTGCAAGCCTTTTCCTATGGTGAAAGCGGGGTTAGCGTCCTCTGCGCCCCTCGCGCACCATGCCATGCTGACGAGCATTACGAGAGCGGTTTAGGCTGTCACGATCAAAATTACGGTTATTCATCTGCCTATTCATATTGTTAGGCCTGTTTAACTCCGTATTTGGCCTAGAAGGCAGCGTCACCGGCTGACTGATATCGCGGTTATTTAGCCCTGTTTCGACTCGATCTCTAGTCTGGGGGGCGGGTGTCCAACTACCTTTGTCACGACTTTGCCATTCACCGTTTAAGTCTCGCGCAACGTTACCATTTTTATCTGCAAAAACATTGTTGGCGCGATCTCTATTATGAGTAGCTTGTTTGAAATTGCTGTTTATTTTAGTGCTATCAGCATTGCGAACTCTATTCTCTGGGCGATTATATAGGTTGTTTTTACCGACACGATTACCTGAGATATTATTGTTACGCGCAACCTTATTAGAGATGTTAGTTCTATTACCAATACTAACGCTATTGCCAATGTTGATGTCGCCAGTGTTTATTACCACTGGGCGTCGGTAACCTCCACCGTAATATCCACCACAGCAACGACCTGGATAATAATGGTTACCCCAGCCAGCGCTCCAGCCTACACCGACGCTGAAGAAGCCGTTACTCCAACTTACGCCAACGTTCCAGCCAGTCCAAGGGTTATAGCCGACATGCAGCCCCCAAGTTGGTGGGCGAGGGTAGTAGTAACGCCCCCAATAGGGTGGGTAATACCAACCTGTGCCATATACCGGCACACCGTAATAGGGGTAAGACCACATATAGCCTGGGGTATAACCGACATAGACAACCTCGGGGGTAGAGTCATAAATCTCGACATAAGTGGTGTTATAAACTGGCGAGCTTGGAGGGATTTTTGCTATTTCATCCGTCGGAATATTATCGGCAACTTTCCATGGCCCTTTGGCGGTAGATGCAACAAACCAAACCGCGTTATCGACGGCATAGTATTGGCCATTTATTTTCAGTACTTGAGTCGCGGTATTGACCGCATAAGCGACTTTAGTGCCTGGAATCGCATCAAATTTTGGCTCTCCATCATATTCGACGTTGAGCTTAGCTTCACTGCGTTTAATTGCAGCAGTTTGAGGGATCTGGGCATCGAGCATCGCTTGATTTGCTTCGGTAGTGCCCGCGACGGATACCCTTAGTCCACCAATATCTGACTCGGGCGGAATATCATTAAAGCTTGCGGGAAGTTTATCAGCACGGACAAAAGCCCAAGGTCCTGCTTCTTTTTTAGCTTTAAACCAGCGCCCTGAAAGTAACAGGTACATGTCACCAGAAGAGACCTCTCTTATCCAAGCCGTCTCAGTATTACTGACATAAAGCAACTTACCTTCGGTTAGGCTCTTCCATTTGGGTTTGCCATCGGTTGCCACCAATTCTGTTGGGTTTTTTACTGCTATAACGGCAGGTGCCGTCCCGTTACTTTTTGCTTCTGCGTCCTCGGATTTTGGCAACATTTTCACCAAATCTTCAGGTGGGTACTCAGTAACTTGCCAAGGCCCCATAGGGTTGTCAGCTGTGTACCAAAAAGTGCCGCTGCTCAAGTACATTTTCTTGGTTTGTTTATTGCGAGCAACAGCAAAGGGGGTGTTTAGCGCTCGCTCATAAGGGCTATTTTCGATCTCTCTAAATTGCGGTGAACCATCATAGGAGAGGAGTACTGTAAGTTGCTGGCGAAAAATAATGTTAGGCGCATCATTTTTAATATTCTCTAGGCTTTGCTTTTCCTGTTTAGCGTTGGCAAGGCTGGCTGAAAGACGCTCCATCGAGATAGTAAAGCTACTGGTGCCAATGGATTTCTCTACCACTTCGGTAAAGCGTTGTTCGTCGGCTGCAGTTGATTCTGGCCAGCGCACACGAGTCACTTTTACATCCCTAACGGTTGCGTTATCAGCGCTCGTGTCAATGCGGGCACTGAACCAGAAGGCTCCAAAAATAGGGTCATCTCTATCGATGAGCTCTAAAGACATCGCGGCGCGTCCTTGCAGGATATTACCGTCTAGCGATTCTGGCTGCGGCTGATACACCACAATGTTGCCCTCTTTAGCGGTCACTTCCTGTGGCCACTCGATAGCGTTAGCATTAATTAGGCCAATCAACATCAGTGTGAAAGCGGCAAAAATGAAGCGGCATTGAGCGTAGATCCCAGCAGGCATAGTAGTTCCTTCTTGTGTGACAAGTACTTACTGTCATAACTATAGCTGCTGATCATTGTAGTCGCATTGCACAAAAAAGCCCTAAGCATTCTGCTTAGGGCTTTGTATTTTGTACCCGTTAAGCCATCACAGCGGCTTATAGATTACAAGCTATAGTAAAGCTCGAACTCTACTGGGTGAGTTGTTTGGTTCACACGCTCAACGTCAACAGACTTAAGTTTGATGTAAGAATCAATGAAGTCGTTGCTGAATACGTCGCCACGAGTTAAGAACTCACGGTCAGCGTCTAGGCACTCAAGTGCATTTTCTAGTGAAGTCGCAACTGTTGGGATTTCAGCAGCTTCTTCAGCAGGAAGATCATAAAGATCTTTATCCATTGCTTCACCTGGGTGGATCTTGTTTTGAATACCGTCAAGGCCAGCCATTAACATTGCAGAGAATGCTAAGTATGGGTTCGCCATTGGGTCACCAAAACGTAGCTCAATACGACGCGCTTTTGCACTTGGTACCACTGGGATACGGATTGAAGCGCTACGGTTAGCTGCTGAGTAAGCTAGCATTACTGGCGCTTCAAAGTGCGGAATAAGACGCTTGTAAGAGTTAGTTGATGGGTTAGCAAATGCGTTAATTGCACGCGCATGCTTGATAATACCACCGATGTAAAATAGTGCTGTTTCGCTCAATCCGCCGTACTTGTCACCAGCAAAGATGTTAACGCCATCTTTAGCTAGAGATTGGTGAACGTGCATACCGCTACCGTTGTCACCAACGATTGGCTTAGGCATAAACGTAGCTGTCTTATTGTAAGCGTGGGCAACGTTATGAATAACGTACTTAAGTACCTGAACTTCATCAGCTTTAAGCGTAAGAGTATTAAAGCGAGTCGCAATTTCGTTTTGACCAGCAGTTGCTACTTCATGGTGATGCGCTTCAACAACTTGGCCCATCTCTTCAAGTACTAAACACATAGCACTACGGATATCTTGTGATGAATCAACAGGCGCTACTGGGAAGTAACCGCCTTTAACACCTGGACGGTGACCTTTGTTGCCATCTTCGTAGCTAGTACCTGAGTTCCAAGCAGCTTCTTCTGCATCTACTTTGTAGAAACAACCTGACATGTCAGCGCCATATTTAACATCGTCAAATAGGAAAAACTCTGGCTCTGGACCAATCAATACAGTATCTGCGATACCTGTAGAGCGTAAGTAGTCTTCCGCTTTCTTAGCAATTGAGCGAGGGTCACGGTTGTAACCTGTCATAGTGCCTGGATTTAAGATGTCACAACGAATGTTAGCTGTTGTTTCTGCAGTGAAAGGGTCAAGTACGAAACTTGCAGCATCTGGCATTAATACCATGTCTGATTCGTTAATGCCTTTCCAGCCTGAGATTGAAGAACCATCGAACATCTTACCGTCTTCGAAAAAGTCTTCATCAACCTGATGACTAGGAATTGAAACATGTTGCTCTTTACCTATGGTGTCGGTAAAACGCAAATCAACAAACTTAACTTCTAATTCTTTTAGTTGTTGTAAAACTGATTCAGCTGACATTCTAAAGTCTCCGAGTAGGGTAAAGGGTTATCCCTTGTTCTTATCTTAATGTTTAGCGCATAGTGCGATTCTGCTTTGTTTAAAGCGAGAGTTGTGCCAAACCTATAACTATTTGATATTAATCGGTTATGGTAAAAATTTAAAACTGGCGCTGCAGTTTTTTGCACCGTAATGGTGCGCTCGGTGGATCATTTTGGTGCGTGCGTCATAATCGTGCAATCTATTTAGAAGCAACTTATCTAAATACAAAAGCTGGCGCTCAGAATAGCAAGCAGAAGAATTTTTTATAGGGTGTAAGTCAAAGAAAAGTCGACCAAATATAGATAAGTGTTATTTCAGTACAAGACAGTAAAGTGTTGTAGAAGGGCATCTATATTGAAATGCCTACAACAAGGAGATGCTGCTAAATACAAATTAAACAGGATATTTGGCATCACAACGGCTAAAAATCACCTCAAACAGCTGAAAAGGGCAGTGCAGCAGAGAGGAGAGTATAATTAATATCATTAAACTGATTGATAAAAAGTGTATATAAAGCGGGCGTTATGGCGAAGAAAAGCAACGCGCAAGCGTTATTTTTAACGATTGGTTAAAAATAATCCTGTGAGATACTCGCTACCTAGAGTAGAATGTCACGCTTTTTATTGCAACTACTATACTAAACTGGTTTTAGCAGTTGTCAGTAACCCTATATTTTTATACCGATGGTAAGAGGTTTAGCCGTGTTAGAGAATTTACGTAACATCGCCATTATTGCACACGTTGACCATGGTAAGACTACCTTGGTTGATAAGATGCTGGCGCAGTCAGGAACCCTTGAGTCTCGAGGAGAAGCCACTGAGCGGGTGATGGATTCAAATGATCTTGAAAAAGAACGTGGTATCACGATTCTGGCCAAGAACACTGCCATCAAGTGGAACGATTACCGTATCAACATCGTTGATACCCCTGGTCACGCCGATTTCGGTGGTGAGGTAGAGCGTGTTCTATCTATGGTTGACTCAGTATTACTACTAGTTGATGCAGTAGATGGTCCAATGCCACAAACTCGCTTCGTGACTAAGAAAGCATTTGCTCAAGGTCTTAAGCCAATCGTTGTTATTAACAAGATTGACCGTCCAGGCGCACGTCCTGATTGGGTTATCGATCAAGTATTCGACTTGTTTGACAACCTAGGCGCAACTGACGAGCAGTTAGACTTCCCAATCGTTTATGCTTCTGCATTAAACGGTTTTGCAACTTTAGATCCAGACGAAACTAGCGACAACATGACGCCGCTATTCGAAACTATCGTTGAGAAAGTTTCTTCACCAGATGCTGATGCTGAAGGTGATTTCCAGATGCAAATCTCGCAAATCGATTACAACTCATACGTGGGTGTTATCGGTATTGGCCGTATCAAGCGTGGTAGTGTTAAAACTAACCAGCAAGTGACTATTCTTGGCGCTGATGGCAAAACTCGTAACGGTAAAATGGGCCAAGTATTAGGTTACATGGGTCTTGAGCGTCACGAAGTAGCAGAAGCTAACGCTGGCGACATCGTTGCAATTACTGGTCTTGGTCAGCTACAAATTTCAGACACTATCTGTGCACCTACTTCTGTAGAAGCATTGCCAGCACTGTCTGTTGATGAGCCAACACTAACAATGACTTTCCAAGTCAACACTTCTCCATTCGCGGGTAAAGAAGGTAAGTACGTAACTTCACGTAACATCCTTGAGCGTCTAGAGCAGGAACTAGTACACAACGTTGCACTTCGCGTTGAAGAGACTGACAGCCCAGATCGTTTCCGCGTATCGGGTCGTGGTGAACTTCACCTTTCAATCTTGATTGAAAACATGCGTCGTGAAGGTTATGAGCTAGCTGTATCTCGTCCAGAAGTTATCGAAAAAGAGATCGATGGCGAGATGTGTGAACCATACGAAACACTAACTGTTGATGTTGAAGAAGAGCATCAAGGTGCAGTAATTGAAAAGCTTGGTACACGTAAAGGTGACATGCGTGACATGCAGCTAGATGGTAAGGGTCGTGTACGTATCGACTTCGTTATTCCTAGCCGTGGTCTAATCGGTTTCCAAACTGAGTTCATGACAGCGACTTCTGGTACTGGTCTTATCTACCATTCATTCGACCATTACGGTCCAGTGAAAGGCGGTGATATTGGTCAACGTGCTCGTGGCGTATTGATCTCTAACGCAACAGGTAAAGCACTGACATTCGCATTGTTTAACCTTCAAGAGCGTGGTCGTCTATTTATCACTCACGCTGCAGAAGTTTATGAAGGTCAAGTAGTTGGTCTACATGCTCGTGCTAACGATCTTACAGTTAACTGTTTGAAAGGTAAGCAGCTTACCAACATGCGTGCATCAGGTACTGATGAAGCACAGGTACTAACTCCGCATATCGAAATGACACTTGAGCAAGCGCTTGAGTTCATCGATGATGACGAGCTAGTAGAAGTAACTCCAGAGAACATCCGTGTTCGTAAGCGTTACTTGACTGAAAACGAACGTAAGCGTCATAACCGTACTGCTAAAGACGCAAAATAATTTGCTGCAGCTGATGCTGCGCAGTTAGTTTGTTTCAAGCATAACGTTATAAAAGCCCTGAGCATGAAAATGCTCGGGGCTTTTTTATGCATGGATGTATTTATCCCCGAAGTACAGGATGTACTACAAGGGGGTTTATGTCTGGAACATTTATGCCAGTACCCATGGATGGGTAGTGATGGTATTTATACATGGATGTATTTATCCCCGAAGTACAGGATGTACTACAAGGGGGTTTATGTCTGGAACATTTATGTCAGTACCCATGGATGGGTAGTACTGGTATTTATACATGGATGTATTTATCCCCGAAGTACAGGATGTACTACAAGGGGGCTTATGTCTGGAACATTTATGCCAGTACCCATGGATGGGTAGTGCTGGTATTTATACATGGCCAACACTTTATGAGTAAGAGTGTTCCATTCATTTACTGGCATTTCCTCCATCCTTGGAAGTCAGAACTAGCCTTGAATGGGAATAAAGGTATTTATACAAGGTAAACGTTCTAGTTACGGCTTCTAAAAACTGCGCTGTAGTTCCTGCGAGTATAAAGCTCGTTTACGTTGCCAAGCTAGCAGTGATAAAAACAGTAATACAACACAATCCCACAAATCCAAAGTACCGCCTCCGCTATAACCGTCTCGATGGCTTATTGTTACTTGGTTGGGATCGTCTTTCAATCGCTGTTTAAATACCGTTAATTGCTTCTCTAAGTTTAGCGTCATATTGTCTGCTGCTAGTTCAAAACCTTTAATGCTGTCGACTCTTAACTCTTCACTTAAATTCACCGGAGTTGAACTGCCACTGACTTGGCTAGTGCCAGGTGCTCTAAAGAGCATCTTTTTACTGGCAATATCATACACCACAGTATCCATTAAAGTGTTGGTATCATTCTTTTCTCCAGAAACAATATACGCGCCAACGATGGTCCAATAGCTAAGGGATAATGCGCCTTCATCGGTGAACTGCACTTGGTCGTAGGATACTAGAGCCATCACATCAATGCCGTACATGGTTTTGATTTGTGACAGGTTAGCAAAACTGCCGCCTGGTGTGAGGTAAGCGCTTGGAATGACCTCGATACTGCTGACAAAGTCTAGCGAGCTAAAGTGTTTAGATACATTTGCAAGGATCTGGCTCTTTTTCGCTTCTGCGATGCCGCCTGAATACAAGTTACCTGCCCAAAAATGATGAGATGAACCACTGTCTTTACTTTCAGGAACGAAGGCGACACCAACACGTAAGGGGAGTGTTAAGTTTGGCGTAGAGGGGGCCTCAAAGGTGTCTGTAGAGTTAGGATATAGATATTCCATGACACTACTTTTGCTATTGACTTGTTGGCTAGCGCAGCCACTTAAAGAAACTACAAAAATTAGCAGTAAACCATACAGCTTCAGTAGATTGCGTTTATTCATGCTTCCCTCTTGAATAAATCTGATTTAATTAATAAAAGTCCTATTAGACTTTAACCAACATAGTAAGGCAAGCCATTATAATTACCTGTAAATAGCAGCAGTATACATACAAGGGAGAGGCGCCAGCCTCCTCCCTTTAGGGCTCAATATCAGCTGTCAATTGCAGCTATTGGCGTTGACTCTGGCTTTATCGGTTTTTGGCTTGCTAGCCTGCGCCATAACCACTCCAGTGGCCCTTGATTGAAATACTTAAGGTAGATAATGGCTAAAATGATTTGGAAGATAGAAAAGCCAATAGCAATCAACATGTACTCTGGGCGGTCGAGAGTGCTCGTTAATGTTGGTGCAAAATGGCGAAACAGCAGTACCCCGCAAACTGACTGTAGTATGTAGAGACTAAATGCTAGGCGACCGACCTTTTGTAGGGGAGCTAATACGCTTGCACGGTTTTGGCATAGTTTTACCACCAGGTGGAGATAAATGAGCGCCATCGGAATAGCACTGGCCATCACTATCGTCATGGACAATGAGGCCAATTTAGGATCTGCGGCAAGTGAACATAAACTATCAACAGCAGAAAGCAGTATGGTACTTAGGGCAAACACCACTAGCTGTTTTTGACTAAAACCTTTTTCAAATACACCTTTTCGATACAGCATCACTCCTAATAGCATTAAACCTGCAGCCATCCACATAGTCGTGAACGGAGTGATAACCAGTATTCCAATAAAGATGATAAATTGCATCATTAGTTGTTCACTGTAGGCTGAAGACCAAATTGATACGTCCTCTTCAAAAAGGGCTGTGCCACGGATAATAGGCTCTTCTGGTGCAAATAAACTGATTATGGTCATGAGAAATAGCGGGATAGTGATGAACATAACTGATTTCTTAATCAGTTTACGATTATCGAGCTTAAGGTAGCAAAGTGCCACAAACCCACCGAGGGCATAGGTAAAGAGTATGTCACCGTACCAGATAAATACGGCATGGATCGCGCCAAATAGTAGCAGCCATTTTAATCTGGACTTCATGGCTTTGTATGCGTCTCCACCTTGAGTCGACAACTTATCGTATTGAATGGCTAGCCCGACACCAAACAGTATTGAAAAGAGGCTAATGAATCTACCTTCTAGAAAAAAGTTACTGAACAGCATTGTTAAGGTGTCATGCAGTGGGACACTTTCATGATTGGCATAGCCCAAATAGCCATTACCAAAGAAGTAGATGTTGATAAATAAAATGCCCAGCACTGCTAAGCCTCTAATCGAATCGATATTAGCGTTGCGGGCGGGCTCAAGCGACAGCTTGTTGCCCTGTAGTGACTGTTGTTGTAATTCCATCTTTGATAAAGCTTCCATGTTTGTAAGAGCTGGTTACATTATCAGCGCCAACTTAAAAAGGATATTATCAAACTGAATCAATTAGCCTTTTTCATGTAAATGTTTAAAACAAAAAAAAGGCAACCCATATGGATTGCCGTAAAAGTTGTTCAATTTGGAGTGCGCTAGCGTCGAAACTGAATCTGGTGCCAAACCTAACTAGGAATGTGCAGTTGGGATGATGAACAAAACAAGAAAACAAATATTTAGCAAAGCATTTTACAGTGGTTAGCTAATAAAATTGGCGCGTAAACATTGGCCTCATATAATCAGAGTGCGAAAGTTTTAGATGGTTCCAACTTTCTCCATTAACAAAAATTTAGATTTTAAAAAGGGCAACTCATAGTGATGAATTGCCCAATAGCTTTTGCTTTAATAAGTCGCTAGTGACCTATCGAATTTAAATGTTGGATCAAATACATCCGCGTTTCCGTTGGAGTCTGGCTGACCCAGAAACCACTTAGATAGGCGATAAGTGGGATTAAAAACAGTAGCACTATTAAGCCAATGGTAAGGCCTCGTGCTGACAACTTAATGCCATTGCGAGTGCTAAGGTGTAATGCCTCTGGTTTCGGGCAAGCAGACACGCACCTCATACAGGCTTGGCATTCGTCTGAGCGAACATTAAGCTGAGTATGTACGCTAATATTGGCCGGACAAGCACGAGTGCACTTATCACAGTTCATGCCTTTACTTTCAATCAAGCAATGCTGTGTGCTACGGCGAATTTTAAAGGGGCTTAGAAAGCTAACTAGCCCCAGAAGTGCACCATAAGGGCAGATGTAACGGCAAAATCCTTGTCGACGCCATGCCGACAGACTCAAGATAAAGCCAAAACACAGCAGCGTGACTAAGCCTGGAGTGATAAAAAACAGCGCCATTTTTAGATCAGCTATCTTGTGGTAATTACTATTTAAATAGCCTGGGATACCAGCAGCTGGCATTCCTATAATAATGTATAGCAAGCCGGCTAAGATTAGATACTTGAGCATTCTTAGCGGCCAATCCAACCATGCTGGTGGCAAGTATTCAGCTTTGATAAAGCGCTTTCTGAGTTTATACAGGTACTCTCCAGCGATCCCAAGTGGACAAGCCCAGCCGCAAAAAGCACGCTTACAGAGCAATCCAGTTAATAGCACGACGGTGAGCATGACTGCGGCTGCAGGGTGGGTTTGATCCCATATACCCAGTGTCACAATGGCTTTTAGTTCGATGCCGCCTGCAATGGGCAGAAAGGCGTCGCCCACATCTGGACGCATTAGCCATGGGGTCACGCCAGCTTTGAGCAGTGCACTGTTCACGGCAAATTGCACCCCAACCAGCAACATCGATAATGCCAGCAGATGTTGAACTCCTTCACGAAGGTTATTGCTCCTCATACCGCCCTGAGCGACTTGAGGCTGGAACTTGTTAACCAAGCCTATGATGATGACCGCAATCGCGAGAGCAGCTATTAGGGGCCAATATAGACTCGATATGACAGCGGCTGAAACAAGGACTCCGCTTGTTGCTGCTCCCCATTTTTTGCCACTCCAATAAAGCAGGCTAACACTGTAGGTGAGTGCCAATGTAAGCGTTAAGGATTCGATAAAGCTCATAGCAAATACGTTTAGTAATGATTGATACTAATGTGAAAACTTTATAGCAATTAAGTTCTTTTGCGGCAGCAAGGATGTGCAGCGGATCGAGTAATTGGAAATGGCTTGTGAAAAAGTAAGGGAAAGGTCACAAGTATGGCTCCTAGAGTTCAATATCTAGGAACCTCACTTTAGACTGCGCTTATTTGCCTTCTAATGAAGCAATAAACTTGGTTGATTCATCAATCGATTTATTCATCTCTTTGATAAGACCTGATATATCAGTTTGTAAGCTAGTAAACTCACCTTTGATAGCACCAATGGCTTGGGCGTTAAGGTTATGCTTTAAGTACAGCATATTGTCTTTCATTGCGGTGAGTACTGGTGGCATCTTACTTTCTGCGCGGCGCATACTTTTTACTAACTGAGTGTATGAACGACGGGTCTCTTTTAGTTTCGATTCACTGTTGCGGCGAAGGCTGGCTTTGCTTATTTCACCAATTTCTGTTTGCCACTCATCAAATAAGGCTTCGGCTACATCTTCAACTTTATCAATACGCTTAGTCACATCATCGGCGGCGTCTTGGGCTGATTCATACTCATCTTTAGCCTTATTATAGGCACTTTCTAAATCGCCACCGTCATGATTAAGCAGTGCCTGCATCTCTTCCAGTGCAGAGCTAAACTGCTCCTGCGCTTCCTCTTGAGATTCTTTAGCGTCTTCAACACGATCGACCATGATATCGCGTTTATGATAGCCGACTTTTTCCATTGCACCGTAGTAAGCACTTTGACAACCAGTCAGTAATAAACTGGTACTCACAATGGCAACCGATAATATTTTCTTCATCTTATTCAATCCTGAAAGTGATTCTAAAATTTAGGCTTAAAGTAAAATTCGTTAGTTGGCGCGAAATTTAGCCGCATCGATAATACTCCACAGATGTGCAATACCGCCGATGATAGCTGGGAATATTAACCACCACATGGCATAACCGACTACTGCGACGATACAAAACATCAGTGCGGCTAATATGCGACCTTGTACTAACTGCCCAAGACCGGGAAAGAAAAAGCTGGCGATAGCGGCGATAACATTGCCTGCGGAACCTTGTTGAGACATCAATTCAATCCTTATACTTGTAAAGAGAAGGTTATAAGCTTTATTGTACCAATATAGATCTAAATAAATCATTTATCGTCGTACAGATTTGGTACAACTTTAACAGAATCAAGAGTAACAAGTGAAAAATAAGATAGCAGTAAATCAATTTCGGTCTTTTTTGTGGAGTATTTGGGCATTTTTTTTACATTTGCTGCGCCGCTTTAAAGAGGATCAAGTCAACATTAAGGCAGGACATCTTGCTTACGTCACTTTGTTGTCTTTAGTTCCAATCGTTGCGGTGATGTTTTCTATGTTGTCGGCATTTCCGGTTTTTGCCGGTATACGAGGTCAGTTAGAAGGATTTGTTTATGACAACTTCTTACCTGCTGCTGGAGATACGGTACAGATCTATATTAATGAATTTGTGGATAACGCCTCTAAAGGGACGACTGTCGGTATTGCCGCTTTGGTTGTGGTGGCGTTAATGCTGATTTCTGCAATAGATAAGTCACTCAACAGTATTTGGCGTACTAAAGAGAAGCGTCAAATAGCCGTGTCTTTTTCTATGTATTGGATGGTGCTGACACTCGGGCCTGTATTGGTCGGGGCTAGTCTGGTTGCGACCTCCTATCTAGTGTCGCTTAAGCTATTTAATGGCTCCGAGCTGTCTGGTGTGGTGCCATTAATCATCGAGCGCTTGCCGATGATGTTCTCAGTTGCGGCATTTTTGCTGCTCTATATGGTCGTGCCAAATAAGAAGGTGAAGTTTTTCCATGCACTATTGGGAGCGATTGTCGCAGCAATGTTGTTTGAGCTGGGTAAAAAAGGCTTTGCATTTTATGTGACTCAATTTCCTAGTTATGAAGCTATTTACGGTGCATTAGCGGTGATCCCTATTTTGTTTGTTTGGGTATATGTTTCATGGATCATTGTGTTAGTTGGCGCTGAAATTACCGCTGCAATGCCTGAATATTTACGTGAGCGCCAACTATCGAGAGCGGCTCGGATAGCGGAAGCTGCTCAGTTAGAGGAATTAGATTTAGCGACAGAAAGAACGGAGCAAGCTGCAAAACAGACGAAACCGACAACAGAAGACGGAGCTTAAGAAAGTGGCTTGTCAGCCAATATCTAGGGACTGGCTGACTGTTGGCGATGGGCATGAACTCTACATTGCTCAATATGGCAATGTTGATGGTATTCCGTTGTTATATCTGCATGGTGGTCCTGGAGCTGGTTGCTCAACCGAAGAGTTGGCTTTGTTTGATCTGTCTGTGTATCGGGTCATTTTCATGGATCAAAGGGGGGCGGGACTCTCGCGTCCTAGAGGAGAGCTTAAACACAATAATGTTAGCAAGCTGCTCACGGATATAGAACAGGTTCGACAATGGCTGGGCATATCAACATGGGCGCTTGCTGGAGGCTCCTTTGGTGCAACGTTGGGGCTATTATACGCCGCGGCATATCCTTCGAGGGTCATCGAACAAGTGTTGTGGGGCGCTTTCATCCCTAGCGAGGAGAGTATCCAGTGGCTATATGGTCAACAGGGGGCTGCGCGGTTATTTTCATCTGAACAGCTTGATTTTAGTGTTGTTGCAACCACTGATACTCAGCAGCTTTTTACAAGTTATAGAGATGGACTAGAGCATCAATGCGCCAGTGTTCGGCAGGACTTTACTCGTCGCTGGCTCAGTTGGGAAATGGCTTTGGCTTACCCTGGTTGTAAGCAATATAAGGAAAATACAAATCTCAGTCAGGTGTTAGCAAGCATCGAGCTTTATTATGTGGCTAACAATTATTTTGCTGCTTTTGAGCAACTATGTGATTCATTGGTAAATATTCAGACGCGAACCGTCATTATACAAGGAGAACTGGATTGGGTTTGCCCCGTTGGGGTGGTATTTAGCTTTTTACAAGATCACAACAACCAACACATTAACTTGGTAGAAATTAAAGGCGGTTACCATGCCTTGGCTGATATAAAAATGACTAGGGCCGTGGTAAGCGCGATTCGGGAAATGGCCCAAATAATAGAGAAAGGAAATAAGCATAAATGAGAAAACTAATAATCATAGCTTTAATGTTAGGGCTGACAGCATGTGCAGCAACAGAGAGTAATACAGACGTTGAAGTAACGACTAAAGCCCCTGATAGCGTGACTCTTGGTGATATGACGGATGCTGAGGCTACCGATAAACTTCTAGAAGCGCTATTGAGTAAAAGTTATTTAGCCAAAAAAGCGGGCCCAAATGGTGTGGCGGTTAATTTTGATAACAGTCAGTTTATCTTACAACCTAGCATTAACCCTGAAGGGATTGACCGCATTTTAATGAACCGCTTCTATGCTATTCATCCTAAGTATGTGGGTAGCAAAGAGATGTTAGTGATGATTGGTACCCTTAATCAGAAGCTTAACTTTGCTAAGTTTGTAGTGAGAGAGCGAGGGGCTGTGATCCAAGTGCAAGGTGCGGCAACCTTTGTTGATACGATTAGCATGGAAGAGATCCGTCGCTTTATACTGTGGACTGATGAAGGTTTACGCCAGGTTGGCAAGTCGCTACCTGAAGGCTCGGAAGATGTGATTAAACCTATCCCAGTAATGCAGAATATTCAGTCGATTTAAACAAGGCTCAAGGAAAATAAAGCCTAGGAGCAGAAAGCTCTAAGCTTTAGGCAGGCTAAGAAAGGTCCTAGAGAACGCTAAGGCAAATAACCTTACGGATGTGACTTGGTTACATACGGAACTTTGTGCTTACGAAAAGTATGTATCTTCTGTAGGTTGGGCCTTAGCCCATCAATTGTTTTATTAGAATTTGTCGGTATAAATGCCAACCTACAGAATGCTGGAAAACTATTTTCCGTAAGTGAATTTGCGATCGTTCAGTTATCCGTAAGCGAAGCATTCGTCTTCGCTTTTTTATTTAAGTTGTTAATTTTTAATGGATAGAGTGTAAGTGAAGCTAACGTAGTCGTTGACAGTGAAACCATTGGAGAGGTAGGTAAAGGCCTATTAGTACTGCTCGGAGTCGAGCGTGAAGATGATTTAGCAAAAATGAATGAAGGCTTGATAAAAGTTGATTTGAATCATGATGATCTTACTTGTAATCCATCTATTTGGTGTAATACATGATGGACTTTGAAGATGAGTACACAGAGTCTACATCTGCCAAAAAGGGTTTTTCGCATGACAGGGGATTAAATCATCTATGTAATGCTCAAAGTTGTGTTTTTACATTAAATCGAGTATTACATGGACTTTTCTGGCTACCAACATCCATCTGACATCATTTTTCTATCTGTTCGTTACTACGTCTCCTATAAGCTTAGTTATCGCGACATCGAGGAAATTCTTGCTGAGCGAGGTAGCTTTGTTGACCACTCTACTATTAACCGCTGGGTTATGAAGTTCGCGCCTATGATTGAAACCAAAGCGCATCAAATTAAACGAACTGTCTCATCATCTTAGCGTATGAATGAAACCTACATCAAAATCAAAGGAGAATGGTACTACTATCGAGCCATTGATAAACTTGGTGACGTTGTTGATTTTTACTTAAGCAAAGAGCTCAATGAAAAAGCGGCTCGAACCTTTCTGCGTAAGGCTATTGGGACTAATGGATTACCAGATAAAGTGGTTATTAATAAGAGCAGTGCTAGTGCTTTAGCCTTGCATAATATGAATGTGAACTCGTGGCTAAGTGTAGTTTTCATGCTGAACTTAATAGAGGTTGTCGATGTGAAATACCTCAATCATATAGTTGAGCAAAGCTATCGACCAATTAAGCAGAAGATGCTACAAACGCTAGGTTGGAAGCCCGTAGATGGAGCGATTGCCACCATGTCAGGACAGGAAATCTGAACCCAAATTAAAACAGAGCAAGTTGCTGATTTAAGCTTACCCGTTTGGGAGCGCTTTTACGCGCTCGCTGTATAATTGCTTCTGGAGTTCGGCATGCCTACATCTACCTTAAACTTTGCGACAGAACCAACTTATCGACGTTAACCCTGCCTTAACCCACACTTCATTATGCTTATCCCAATATTAGTGGGAGAGCATCAATGACGTTTCGACATTCCATCATTGCAATCGTGTTAACAAGCCTCGTCGGCTGCGCTGCCAATGACAGTGCAAACTTTGCGACTCAGGCATCAGACAATCGTACTCAAACTATTGAAAAGTTGATTAAAACAGTCAATGAAAGTGTGGGGAGTCATGCGGGCGTGCAACAACCAACTAACGCCAATGTGTTATTGACTGATTTAGTCTGTGTACCCGCATTGAATACCTACCTTGAGGCGGCGTTAAACCATAGTCCAAGCTTACAACAAAGCATCATCGCCCTTAAGATTGCTTATGCACAACAAGGGGTGACCTCTGCTAGTCGCTTACCAAGTGTGAGTGCTGGATTTGATGCCCAAAACGCTGAAGATAGCGATGAATCTTATAGCGCTGATGTCACCGTCAGTTGGGAATTGGATATCTGGCAAAAGTTGGCTGATAGCTCTGCAGCAGCCACAAAAGATATTGCTGCGACTCAAGCCAGTTTAGATGCGGCTAAAAATCTGCTTGCAGCAAATATCATGCGAGGTTGGCTTGAGATCAGTGTTAACCAACAATTATTAGATATTGAACAGCGCCGTTTAGCCATCCTTGCGCAAAATGAAACCTTGGTGCTTGAACGTTACCAAGCTGGCCTAGGCTCATTAGAAGAGTTGGATAATGCTAAAACGAGTACAGCTTCAACTCGCGCTACAGTGGTTCAATACCAAGAGAGTGTCGCCCAAAGCAAGCGAAGCTTGATGTTACTCACTGGTCAGTGGCAGCCAGAAAGTGAAATGCCAGCGCTTGATGTTGTCAGTGAGTTCCCTCATGTCATTAACCCGCTGGATGCCGTGCCTGTGCAAAATATGGCAGGCCGCCCTGACTTACAACAAGCCTTCTTTAATATTGAAGCTGAAGCCTTGCGCACTGACGCAGCTTATAAAGCAATGTTGCCTTCATTTAGCTTGTCGGCAAGTTTAACTGATATTGCTCAAACCCCAAGCGAAGCATTACTGTCTAACCCACTTTGGAGTGTGTTAGGACAAATGTCGGCACCGTTATTTCAAGGTGGCGAACTTAAATCACAAGCTGAAGTTGCGCAGCTGACGACAGAGCAAAGCTTTTGGGCTTATCAAGAAACCCTGTTGACTGCGGTTAACGAAGTTGAGAATACGATTGGCCAAGAAAGCGCTTTAACCTTGCAGCAAAGCCATCTTGACGATGCGTTTTTAAGTGCACAGCGCAGCATCGTCAGTTACCAGCAGAAGTATCGCCAAGGTTTAGTTGACATATTGGATTTACTTAACGTTCAGCAACAGGCTTACGATATCGAAGCGCAATTAACTAACACCACTTATCAAAGATTATTAAACCGAATTGAATTAGGTCTAGCACTAGGTTTAGGAGTATCAGCATGAAGCAAATCATTACCCGTAAATTAAAAAAGAATGCCTTAACGATTGCTATCACTTTAGCTGCTGCTGGTTCAATATTTGTCGTCGCGGCTTATAACGGCAGTCAAATGGGACCTGGTGAAAAAGGGAAGGGGCCAGCGGCATCGACTCTAGCACAACAACCTGAGCGCCCTGAAGGTAAACCCGCTTCATCGTCAAATACCACCTTGTTATCGCAAGTGGCGGTACAGCTGACGACTGTGGAGTCTTATCAGGCGCAAGTCACCGGATATGGCGAAACCAAACCACGCTTCGAGCTGACCTATACCAGTGAAATCAGTGGTCGAATTACATGGTTAGCTGACAGCTTTGAGTCTGGTCGAGTTGTGAAAAAAGGCGAACTGTTAGCAAGATTAGATGACACCAGTTTTCAGCAAGCAGTGTCACAGGCTAAAGCCGATGTCGCAACAGCAAGACTTGCACTTCTAGAAGAGCAACGTGAAGGCGAACAGGCAAGAAGTGAGTGGCAACGCTCTGGGTTAAGTGGAGAACCTAGTTCACCGTTAGTGCTTAGAGAGCCGCAACTGGCAAGCGCTGAAGCTGCGTTAGAGAATGCGCAAAAATCGTTAGAAAAAGCTGAGCGTGATCTTCACTATACAGAAATAAAAGCCCCGTTTGATGGGGTTATTGTCAGCCGTAATGTGCAATTAGGCAGCTTTATTAATGTCGGTGGTGAAGTCGCGATGTTGTATAGCGTTGACCGCATTGAGATTGAGATCCCGTTATCAGAAAAGCAATGGGCTAACTTACCGCAAGCTGAAATGAATGAGGGTAATAGCACTAATATTGCCACTGTTAATAGTGATAGTGCGCAGCAATGGCATGCAATAATTAAAGCAACAGGCAGCGACACCACACAAGGGCAACAGTGGTCTGCTTATGTTGAACGTACTCATCAATATGTTGCCAAGGACACACGTCAACGTTCATTAGTGTTAGTGGTAGAGAAACCACTTGAGCAAGGTGCGCCGCTTTATCCTGGCACCTTTGTTGAAGCAACCATTGAAGGGATGACACTAGATTATCTATGGGAACTGCCTTCATCAGCTCGTTCACAGCAAGGAGAAATTTGGACGGTTGATACCCAAGGATTATTGCATAAATCAACAGCACATACCTTGTTCGAGCGTCAGAATAAAATCTATGTCACCCCAACAGAAGAGGCTGAATTAGCCCAAGTGGTTAAGCGTCCACTAAGCAACTTTAAAGCGGGTATGAAAGTTGTACCAACAACTGAGGAACTATAATGAGTCAGCATGTAAATGACAAAGCGCCATTGCCATCAGGTATTATTTCTTGGTTCGCTCAAAACTCAGTAGCGGCAAACTTATTAATGATGGGCGTGATCATTGTCGGCCTGTTTTCATTTAATGATATTCGCAAAGAAGCTTTTCCAAGCCTTGAGCCAGACTTAGTAACAGTATCGGTGAGTTACGACAGTGGTGACCCTATTCGTGCTGAAGAAAGTATCGCAATGAAGATTGAAGAAGCGCTTGAAACCGTTTCGGGTGTTAAGCGTATTACTTCAACTTCTAATGCATCAGGCAGTAATGTTTCAATCGAAAAAGAAACTAACTATGACCTAGATACGTTGCTAACTGACGTTAAAACCAAAGTTGATGCGATCAATAACTTACCAACCGATGCTGACAATCCGGTTATTGATAAAGCCCGTCGCCAAGAGCATGCCATATGGGTGCAACTATACGGTGATGCTGACCGCAAAACCGTACAAGATTTAGCAGAGCAGCTTAAATCAGATTTGTTAAGTCAAAGTGCTATTCGTGACTTATCGATTAGCGCTAAACTTGATCCAATGATTTCAGTTGAGGTGAATGAGGTCAAACTACAGGCATATGGCCTGACGTTGACTGATGTCTCTAATGCTATTAATGCTGAGTCATCAAGCAGTATCGTGACCAGTTTACGTAATGCCGATAAAACCGTGCGCCTAAAAGTGTCTGAGCAAGCTTATGAAGTTGAAGACTTTAAAAATATCTCAGTATTAACCTATGCCGATGGCAGTCATATTCTACTGTCTGACATAGCCGTGGTTACCGATACGTTTGAAGAAGATACATTCAGTTTATCTCGTTATAACCAACAAAACGCGATGGGTATTCAGGTCGTCATGGATGAATACAGTGATGTGGTTGATATCGTTGCACAAGCAAAACAGGTTATCGAAACATGGCGTAGCAGCAACCTATTACCAGAAAATGTTGAGATTGAAAGTTGGTATGACAAGAGTGATCTGATCACTGAACGGCTATCGCTGTTAGCGAAAAATGCATTAAGTGGTATTGCGTTAGTTTTTATCATTTTAGCGTTATTCTTAAATATCCGTGTCGCATTTTGGGTGGCAGCCAGCTTACCGTTTGTCTTCTGCGGCACGTTATTCTTTATGACGGACACCTTTGCTGGGTTTACCTTAAATGAAATGACCACCTTTGGTTTTATTATGGCCCTTGGGATCGTGGTTGATGATGCGGTAGTGATTGGTGAAAGTATCTATACCACACGTAAGCAACAAGGCGACTCAATCCGAAGTACCATTATCGGTACCCATAAAGTTGCTGCACCGACGATTTTTGGGGTACTCACAACGGTTGTAGCCTTTATGTCGATAGCCGCAATTGAAGGTAAGCTAGGGGAGATTTACGCACAGTTTGGCACGATTGTGACCATCTGTTTGTTGCTGTCTTTGGTGGAATCTAAATTGATTTTGCCTGCCCATTTAGCGCATGTGAATACACAGCGCAGTGATAAAAAAACGTTTTGGAATACGATTCAACAAGGCGCTGATAATAGCCTAGATTGGTTTAACAACCATGTTTATAAAAAGGTCATTAGCCAAGCCCTTAAGTTGCGTTATGCGGTAGTGATGGTATTTATCGCACTGTTTTTGTTAGTGATTGGTATGCCATTTACCGGTGGCGTTCGCGTGGCCTTTTTCCCTGAAATTGCAGGCGATACAGTGCGAGCTGAAATACGCATGGTTAACGACAGCAGCTACGGCCAAACTCAAACTAACTTGATGACATTGGAAGCCAATGCCATTGAGCTTGATAAAACCTTGCGTTTAGCCGCAGGCGAGACGGAGTTTTTAAGTGATTTTGGTGCTGATTCACACTCTGATATTAGTAGCATTCAGGTTACCGCTAGCGCCGATAAGTCAGGTTCGGTGATCATCGAATTAGACAGTGATGCCGCTTATACCGCGCGTGATTTTGCCAATGCATGGTCAGATATGTCAGCGCAAATGGAAGGGGTAAGTAAGCTTAAAGTATTGTCGATGCAGGAAATGGTCGATAACTTTAAAGTTGAGCTTAAAGCCAATGATGATGGCTTATTAACTGAAGCGGCCAATAAACTTAAGCAAAAACTGCAAACCATAGATGGCGTGAGTGGCATCGATGATAACCTTGATTTAGGTGAGCCGCAGTACCGTTTTGAGTTAACACCTCAAGGGCGCGCTTTAGGGATGGATACCGCTGACTTAGCCAAGCAAGTATTGCAAGCGTTTGGTGGTGATATTGTCCAGCGTTTTCAACGTGGTAAAGATGAAGTGAAAGTGCGAGTTCGTTACCCTGAGGAAAACCGTCAGACGTTTGCTGATGTCACGACCGCCAATGTCAGAACCGCTGATGGTACTGTTGTGCCGTTAATTTCGGTCGCCAACGTTTACTCTGATTATCAGCAGTCAGAAATCACCCGTATTGATAACCAGCGCGCGGTATACATTACCGCTGTGGTTGATAAAGAAGTGATTGCGTCCAATGAGTTGGTCACGCAATTGCAGCAAAGCATGGTGCCACAATTAAATGCTGACTACCCAACGGTAAAAATTGACTTTACAGGTGAAGCTGAGCAGCAAAAAGAGTCCACCGACTCAATGCAAGCGACCTTTGTATTGGCGCTAATATTAATTTTTGCGCTGTTGGCGATACCGCTTAAATCGTACGTGCAGCCAATGATCATTATGATAGCGATTCCATTTGGTATTGTGGGGGCGATTTTGGGGCACTGGTGGAATGATTTAACTATCAGTATCTTATCGCTAAATGGTATTTTGGCGTTAAGTGGCGTGGTGGTGAATGACAGTCTACTACTGGTATCGCGTTTTAATGAGTTAGTACGTGAGAAGTCGATGCCGATTGGCGATGCTATTGAGCAAGCTTGTACAGGACGTTTACGTGCTGTGTTACTGACCTCAATTACCACATTTGCAGGTCTTGCTCCGCTATTAAGTGAAACCTCAATGCAAGCGCAGTTCTTAATTCCTGCTGCAGCGGCATTAGGTTACGGTATCCTATTTGCTACAGTGATAACCTTAGTATTAACACCGTCGTTGCTGATGATTCAAGCCGATACTGAAAGCGGCATTAAAAGGTTAAAGCAACGCTTGTTTGGCTCAGCTAACACTTTGCAAACGAAGTGATAGCAGAATGAAATGTAATACCAATCTGTATTAGAAGTTGATCTACTCAGAGCGTTTT
>NZ_JBFRMK010000090.1:0-9955 GCF_041470405.1 Shewanella sp. 10N.286.45.A1 | reverse complement strand
AAGGTAATCTTTGATATAGAAAAGAATGCTAAACAGTTTATTTTAGAGGGGAAAAGGGAGCGTAGTTACCCTAGAGTGTTGAAGTGTTCAAAGGACCGATATCCCATAAAAAAGAAAGCCGTTCACGTTAAGTGAACGGCATTAGCCTAATGGCTGCATTTTTTTATCTATTAATTGCTTAAAACAGTCTAAGCAACTTCATAGTAATTAGGTTCGATATCGACTTGTCTTTGGATTATTTGGCTGGCCATTTTTACGCATTTTCCACACTGATCGCCCACGCCTAAACGCTTCTTTACATCAGCTAATGAAGCATCGCCTTGGCTAACCGCTTCTTTAATCTGAGTATCTGTAATCGCATGACAAAGACAAACGTACATAAATAATGATCCAACTATCGAATATGCACGAAGTATAAATGAAAACGATTCTCAATGCTAATAACTGATGAGAATAGTTATCAATCATTCGATAGCTTGGTAGTTATTAAAAACATTGCGGATGATCACAACCAAGCACCCGTGTGGGTACTTGGTCATGTTTTGCGTCGTAAAAGCTATTTCTTGATTGTTTAAAGTCGGCCTAGTAACCGCGTTCAAAATGAACCCGATGGGCTAACTCCTCGCCTTTTATCCACTTATGGTAGTTTTCAGAGAAGATCTCTACCACTTGCTCCGGAAAACTTGGAGCCGCAATATGTGGGGTAATGACAACATTGTCTAATGACCAAATAGGGTGTTCTTCTGGCAATGGCTCCTGATTAAACACATCAAGTATTGCTTGCTGTTGTTGATTCTGAATTAACTGGATATAGAGTGAATCAAGGTCGAGCACGTCACCTCGGCCTAAGTTAAACAGCACCACTTCTTTTTTTAGCAGAGATAAGGTTTGTTGGTTCAGAGCACCGCGCGTCTCTGGAGTACTCGGTAAAATACTCGCAACCGCATCAGCTCTTGGTAGATGGCGAGTTAAGTTGGCTAAAGTGTCGACTTCATCAAAACCTTTAGTCGGTTTTGCACCGCGATTAATACCAATGACATGCATGCCGAAATGTTTAGCCGTTTGGGCAATATGTTTGGCAATAGAGCCTGTGCCTAAAAGGAGTAGATTTTGCCCTTGTAAAGTCTTATAGCTACCAGGTAGCCATACTTTTTGAGCTTGTTGAGTCTTATAGCGACCATGTTCACGCTGATAAGCGAGTAGATAACCAAATAGGTACTCGCTCATTAATGGTCCAAAGATCCCCCGCACATTGGTGAGTTCATAATCTCGTCGCTGCCTAGGTTTAACTAATGCGTCAACACCTGCAAAAGTTGATTGCATCCACTTTAAATTTGTCGCGTGAGGCAGTATTGGTGCGGCAAGGCTTGGTTCTGCGAGCCAAATGTCAGCGTTAAATATATTTTGTGGATTATCATCCAAAATACTTACATTTGGCAGGTGGCAAGAAGTCAGAAGCTGACGGTATTTTTCATTTTCTCTGGTGAGCAATAGTAACTTGTGTCCCATGCTGACTCCCTTTATCCTAGCTCTATATCATTAAATTAGAGTACGTTTATGTCGAAGTTGATTGAATTCCTGAGCTACTTAGGTTCGTTTATCTATCCCTGGCTAACAGAAGCTTCAACGGCAATAGTTGCTTGTGCGCTGGTTGTATTTGGCAGCGATATTAACCGTTTTTTAAGACGTTATCTTGCCGGGCGTTCTTTCATTATTCGAACGCTGATTTTTGTTGTGGTCAACGCATTTGGTTATGGTTTAATTATAGTGAAATTAAGCCCGCTGCTAGCGCAATATATGGCACGCGTGCCATCACATTGGCTGTTTCTACTAGTTTTAGCTATTTTCTTTGCTATTGGCAGCTGGGCTCAACGTAATAAACAAGTTTAAGCCGTTAATTTCAGTGTAGATTATATTACTGTAGTTTGAGAAATCGATATGTAAAGAATGGTAACGACTGACTATGACTTACCGGCAACAGTCAGTCGTTTGCTGCACTCATATTGCTAATTGTAGCAAGTGCTTTATCTGGATAATTAGTGAAGATACCATCGACTCCACGCTTAGCTAACATCTCGATATCATCAATAAAGTCCACTGTGTAGACGTACACTTTTGCACCCCGTAAATGGGCATCTTCAATCATCTCTTGGGTGACAAAGCTGAGCCCTAAATGAATCGAGTAAGCATTTAACTCTGTAACAATCTTTGCCAGGTCAAAAGGCACACCTTCAATCAGGGGGGCGACTCTTGCCAGTGGATATTGTTGCTTGAAGCCATAAAGCTGACGGTGGTTAAAAGAGGAGACCAGTAGCAGATCTGGGTCATATATCTGTTCATCGATAAATTTTGCATATAGCGCAATAAAAGCTGGCAGAACTGACAGCCCTTTAAGCTCGATATTCACTTCTACATTGTGAGGTTTGAGCAGCGCTAAGACATCTATGAGTGTAGGAATTACTTCTCCAGATACCGTTATGCTATTTAAGTAACCTGCGCTGACAGAGTCTATAAGCCCATGACCAGTACTTGTCGCTTCAAGCCTACGGTCATGAAAAACATAGAGCTCTCCTTCGACTAAATGAATATCCAGTTCAACGGCTGTGGCACCTAACTCGATAGCTTTCTCAAAAGCCTTTAAGGTATTTTCAGGGGCACTGCCACTGGCGCCGCGATGAGCAAATACCTTCATTGCTGAGTTTCTCTAATCATAGGGGGTTAAGTCCGTATTAAGTTTTGTACGTCTTTGGTCTGTCCAGGCGACAAGTGAACCTCTAACTGAGGGTAGGCTAGTTCTAAATTGTTATCGCGTAATTTCTTACTGATCTGCTTATGCAGCTTATGTCTAAGTGGCCAGCGTGTGCCCATGTCTTTGGCGTAGGCTCTGACCTCAAAGTCTTGGGTATGCTGGCCAAACCCTGCAAACCATACTTCAGGTTCTGGAGTGAGGAGTGCATCATCACACTCTTGCACGGCTTGATAAAGAGCCGCCTCGACGCGTGCGGGATCGGAATCTCGAGCAACGGAAACATAGACAATAACGCGTGTAATTGGATCTGAAAGCGACCAGTTAATCAGCTGCTCAGTAATAAAGGCCTTATTGGGTACAATGATCTCTTTCCGATCCCAGTCGATAATGGTGGTGGCACGTATTTGAATTTTACTGACGGTGCCAGTCAGATCTCTAATCGTTACTGTATCGCCAATTCGAACCGGTTTTTCGAATAAGATGATGAGGCCTGAGATGAAGTTAGCAAAAATTTCTTGTAGGCCAAAACCTAAGCCTACTGATAGGGCTGCGACTAACCATTGTAGCTTTGACCACTCCATCCCTAATGTTGAGAAACCACTTAATACACCAAAGAAAATCACCAAATAGCGACAAACAGTGGTCAGTGCAAAACCTGTGCCTTGGCTGAGATCTAATCGTTGAAGAATCGTTAATTCGATCAAGCCAGGTAAGTTGGTGGCGATCATCATCGAAAAGCCAACAATGATGAGCGAGAGTAAAAGCGACTTTAAAGTAATCGGTAATTGCTGCTCAATACCATTAATGGTGGTATTGCTAGACCATAAGGTAACTCCATCGAGCAAAGAGAACAATGCTGTATGAGTTTGCGTCCAAAGGCCTACAATGCTGGCCAAAAAAGCTAACAGTAAAAGCGAGCGAACTAAACCTAAAGATTGCCCAGAAATCGTCTCTAAATCGACCTCAGGCTCTTCATAGGTATCTAGTTGCTCTGGTGAATTAACTTCACCCTTCTCACGTTGAGCGAGTACTTCTGCGCGCTTTGTCTTGGCGCGTTCGAAGGCAATACGGCGCCTTTCTATTAACATCCAGCGTTTTATTAACTGATAAAGCAATAAAAAGCCTAGACCAAAAATCAATGATAGCTGCAACTGCAGGAACATTTGTACGGCTGTGTAGTAGTAACCTAAGACGGCCAATACAGCACAAGCTATCGGCGTTATGATTAGCATTGCCCACAGTAGTTTTTGGATTAGTTTTCTGTTTTTATCGCCATGATGGTGCTTATTCTCACGGTTAGATATCTCTAAAATGTCCTTATAGAACCAAAATAACATTAAGCAGAAAATGATAAACGCGCCACGACCTAAACTATTTCTGACTAATGAAGTATCAATGACCTCTGCAAACGCCGCAATGCCTAAAAATGGGGTGACCATAAAGGTAAGTTGCTTAAACTTCGCTTGTCCAGCGCGCACTATGCTTCGCTGTGCTTTGAAGTGGTTGATTAGTAAGCCCTTATCTAAAGCGAGCAAAAACACCAAGCGATAAAGTTGATAGAAAATGCCTACAGCCAAAATGCCCATACCGATGGCGGAAACAAAATTGATACTAGATAAATAGAAAATTACCCCTGCGAGGATAATCGGTAGCGGTTTGAGTAGGCTATAGCTCACAGAGTTAAGCAGTACATGCCAAGTATAAATAAACTTATCTTGAGTAACGTTACCTACAAATGGTAGTTCACGGCGCATTGCGGCTTTAAACTTTGGTGTGAGAATATCTTGTGCCACTAGGCTAATGACAAGCAAAATTAGCCACCAAGACCATAAGCTACCCTGTTCGCTGAATGAGTTTTTCAGTTGTTTCCAAGGGGCTTGTTGTATCATCCACTGCACGCTTTGGTGCAGATCTGTTAACCATAAGCTACCAATTCGGTTGGCATTCGGTACCCAAAATAAATGCTCATTTAGGGTGTCTCTTAAAGTAATGTATTGTTGATTAAGTTGCTCATTACTCACTCTTAAATCAGCTAACTCACTTAAATATTGGTCATAGCTTTGCAGCAGTTGTTGTAGCAGCAACTCTTGTGAAACGAGCAGCTTTGCATGCAGCTGCGTTGGTTTAGGAGAAGTATTAAGTTGCTGTTCATTAACGGTTTGCGATTGCTCTATTTGATATCGGGCTAATCGGGCGTCGGCAATCTCTGACTGCACCCTATCTTGGCTTGGTGGTTTGGGTAATGCTTGTAGCATCTGTAAAAAACGTTCACCGAATGCAGAGTTGAGTTTGAGCCAACTTATCTGCTGTTGAATATTAGTGAGTTGCTTAGCTTGATCTTGGTACAGTGCTTCGGCTTGCTCTTGTTGCGTTAGCGCTTGGCTTATTTTTAGGTTAAGCGCTTTGAGTGTTGCACCATATTGTTGATTGGCCTCATTGAGGGCCTGAGCAATAGGATCGGTAGCGGTAGAATCCGGGACCAGACTTTTCGCTATCGCGGCTTCAGTGCGTATGTGGCGTTGTAAGTCTAGCTGTTGGTTGATGCGCTCAATAAACTGCTCTTGCTGTAACAACTGCTCACGAACTAGTTGTAATTGTAGTTGGTTGAGATCAATCTCTTTTTGACTGCTGGCTAAGCTTGCTTCAAGGGTAACAACGCGCTGCTGGTACAGCTCTCTTTGGGCCAGCTGTAGCTCATTCGCTATGTTTTGTTCATTAGATATTTTGATTTTTTTGTGTTTTTTGAGCGTTGCTCGTGCGCTGCTTAAGTCTTTCGGTAAATTATTTAAAGTGCCATTTAGTTCATTGATTTTATTGCTTAAACTGGTTTCGACCTCTTTGAATTCAGAGAGCCTTAAGTAAGCCATTGAACCTTGTTGGTTAATATCTTGCTCTGTGGAGAGTGGGATCGCTTTCTTCGCTTCAGCTATTTGCTGCAATAGATTTGCTTTGTGTAGCTCAAAATTACTTAGTAGCGTTTTAGCATTTCTTTCGGTAAGTGCTAGCTCTTGAATTTTTGACTGCAGTAAAAGCAACTGTTGTTGTGGAGTTTTAGTTTCACTAGTTGTGGCTGGTAACCCCAACTTTTTTTCAAGGGAAGTGGGTTGGTTTGCATTGGCAATGGAGCAAAATAGACACAGGAAAACCAATAAAAAACGATGCATGATTAGCAGCTTGCATAAATCGAAAAGGACTAACTTATAGTAGCCAAGTTATCAGAATAAATAAATCGAACTATGCAGTCTTTTTAATCCGTTGTGACTTATGACTCTGTTGGGTTTCAAATAATGCTGTAGCAACAACTAAAGTCCCGCCGATAATAGTTTTAATATCGAGATCTTCACCTAAAAGCAGTAAAGCTAAAACAGCGCCATAGAAAGGTTGTAAGCAAGAGACTAAGCCAACGGTTTTAGCACTGAGTATGCGCAGTGCAGAAGTGAATAGAGCATGGGGGGCTGCAGTGAATAAAGTGCCCAGTAGTATGATTAACCACCAAACGTTTGACTCAATAGTACTGACCTCGACTGACATCCATGGCGCAAGAAAAACTACGGCAACTGCGGTCTGGTAAAGCATTGCTTGTTGGCCGCTGTATTGAGAAAAGTAGCGTTTGTGTAATAAGTTTCGAGTGGTGAAAAGTGCTGCAGAAATAATACCTATAACTATACCAAGCGTAACGTCATTGCCTAGGCTTGCTTCAGGGATAAGTAGGCTAACCCCTATCAAAACTAGAACACCACTTATCACATCGGCAAATTGGAGTTTAGATTTTGTCACTAAAGGCTCAACTAATACGGTCATTACTGGATAGGTAAAAAATGCAATCATGCCAATGGCGACCGAAGATAGTTGCATTGAGGCAAAATAAGTCACCCAATGTAAACTCACAATCACACCCAGCCCAATAGCTATTAGATAATCTTTTGCCGCTTCAAGCGCAATTTTTTGCCGACTGAGTTTGACTATTAGCGCGAGAACTGCGGCAGCGACAACACAGCGCAAAACGGTGATATCTAGCGCACTTAAAGGGATGAGTTTAGAAAACAGAGCGGTGCCACCGAAAAGTAGCACTGCTAAATGGAGTTCAACCAGCCCTGTTTTTTTATCACTTGAGTTCAATGTGTACTTAGTCTTCTATTTTGGCAAAAGCTTGACCCATACGAGTGACACTGCGAGGTTCTACACCGTCAGCAAATTCATCGAGCGCATCTTTAGCAAATAACATGACCACTGTACTGCCTAGCTTGAAGCGCCCCATCTCAGCGCCTTTTTCAAGAGTTAGCGCTTCTGGACCTTCGGTTGGGTAGTCCCAAGTAAACACATCTTTACCCGTTGGTGGGGTGACCGTTCCTGCCCAGACAGTTTCGATGCTTGCAACAATGGTTGCTCCAACAAGCACCATTGCCATTGGGCCAATTTCGGTTTCGAAAATCGCCACTACGCGTTCGTTACGAGCAAATAAGCCAGGTACATTTTGCGCGGTTAACGGATTAACTGAAAATAGTTCACCAGGCACATAAGTCATCTTCGACAAGGTACCTTTAATCGGCATATGAATGCGATGGTAATCTTTAGGGGCTAAATAGATGGTTGCGAAATCACCCTCTTCAAAACGTTTTGCATCATCAGCTTGGTTACCCAGTAGTGCTAGTGATGAGTAATCATGACCTTTAGCTTGAAAGATACGACCATCTTCAATAGGCCCTAACTGACTCACCGCGCCGTCTACCGGGTGGATAATGTAATCTTTATCTTCACAAAGTGGACGAATCCCCGGTTTTAAAGCGCGAGTGAAAAACTGATTAAAAGTCGGGTAAGCCTCTGGGGCAGGCTGCGCCGCTTCACTCATATCAATCTTGTATTGCTTGATAAACCATTTAATTGCTGCCGTGGTGACTGAGCCCATTTCTGCAGCGGCAAGTTTGCCAACTAGGCGTGAAACAAGGTGCTTTGGCATCATATACTGCAGCGCAATTTTAACTTTATCCAATTTCAATTTCCTTTCTATTTATTCTATTTTTATTCGTCTGGACCGGCTCTAAAGTGACGAGCGTGCCTTTGTTCGTCCAGACTGGCAATGATCTTATGGTAGTTGTCGTATCGATCTTGGCTGATCTCTCCAGCTGCTAATGCTTCAGAAATGGAGCAACCAGGATCATTAAGGTGTTTGCAGTCTCTAAACTTACAGGTGCCTAAATACTCTCTAAACTCTATAAAGCATTGTCCAACTCTTTCTGCTGGTAAATGCCATAGTGCAAATTCACGCACTCCTGGAGAGTCGATTAAATCGCCGCCAGTAGAAATGTGCAGTAGTTTAGCCGTCGTGGTTGTGTGTTGACCTAGGCCTGAGTTTTCCGATATATCACCGGTTAACAGTTCTGCATCAGGCATCATGGCATTAATCATTGATGATTTACCAACACCGGACTGGCCAACAAATACGCTAACATTGCCATCCATCAGTTGGTTGATTTGCTCAACGCCTTCACCGGTTTTGCTACTCACTTTATAGACGTCATAGCCTATATCGCGATAACGCTGCAGAGCGGCTTCAATCTCTGGTAGCTCCTCAGGTGTAATCAAGTCAACTTTATTGAGTACAATAACTGGCGCAATGCCGGTATCTTCTGATGCAACTAAATATCGGTCGATGATCTGCGTGGTAAAGGCAGGCTTAACGGAAGTGACAATGAGGATCTGATCGATATTGGCGGCAATGATTTTTACACCATCATACAGATCAGGTCTAGATAGAAGCGAGTGCCTTGGATGGACGGCTTCTACAATGCCTTCAATTCGGCTAGCACCAGACTCACTAGTCAAGGCTAAGCGAACAATGACTTTGTCACCGGTAACTAAGCTTTTAATGTTTCGGCGTATATTACAACGCGCAAGGTGGCCTGTTTCGGTCTCAACATCTGCATGCTGCCCAAAACGAGAAATAATGGTACCTAGCTGCTCTGGCCCTAACGAGTTGTCCTGTAGTTCAGGCGTATTGTCGCTAGCTTCGCTGCTTTGCAATTTCTTTTTTTGGTTGTTGCGCATTCTGCGTAACTGACCTTGGCTTAATGGTTTCTTTTTGCTCACGTATTACTCACGTAATTTGCCTTCAATGATAAAGGTGATTTTTTGTCGCTTAAAAAAGCAGTATGATACACCGTCTTAAACAAAAAAGCCTGAATTTAGGCTAACAGGGATTACAGGTCGCTTTATGGCTATAGATGAAAACAACCTTATTTGGGTCGATCTTGAGATGACAGGGCTAGAGCCTGCTGTTGATAGGATTATTGAAATTGCGACTATAGTAACCGATAAAGAGTTAAATATTATCGCGCAAGGTCCTGTTATTGCGATTCATCAAACTGATGAACAACTTGCATTAATGGATGATTGGAACCAAAAACACCATGGTGAATCTGGACTGGTAGAGCGAGTAAAAGCCAGCCAATTTAGCGAAGAAGACGCTATTGCACAGACAATTGAGTTTTTGTCGCAATATGTACCCGCTGGTGCTTCGCCTATGTGTGGTAACAGTATTGGCCAAGATCGCCGTTTTTTAAATCGCTATATGCCGGCACTTGAAGACTTTTTCCACTACCGAAATATTGATGTCAGTACAGTTAAAGAACTTGTACGTCGCTGGGAGCCTTCAGCAATGAAAGGCTTTACTAAACAAAATACCCATCAAGCGTTGCTCGATATTCAAGAATCTATTGCTGAATTGCAGTTTTATCGCGCAAAAGTATTTAAAATTTGACCATTCAGTCAGTTTATTTGCAAGAAGGGGTTGCAGAGCAGTGAAATTCTCATATAATGCGGCCTCAACTTTTCGCTAAGAGGTAAACTTAGTGATTAAGTCAAAAAGTTGAAATGCGACATTAGCTCAGTTGATAAAGGTGAAAGACGATACCTTATAATTGACATAAGATGGTTAAAACAGCATTTAAAATATTGCGACATTAGCTCAGTTGGTAGAGCGATACCTTGCCAAGGTATAGGTCATCAGTTCGAACCTGATATGTCGCTCCAATTACAAATTTATCGAATGGCCAAATTCGGTAAGTAAAAAGTTTTAAGCGATGTTAGCTCAGTTGCTAAAGGAAAGAACGATACCTTTAGTCAATGTATAAAGCTAAACAGCTATAAAAAGTGTTAAGCGACATTAGCTCAGTTGGTAGAGCGATACCTTGCCAAGGTATAGGTCAT
>NZ_JBFRMK010000089.1:0-18079 GCF_041470405.1 Shewanella sp. 10N.286.45.A1 | reverse complement strand
TCGTTTCAATTCTTTTATTCTTTTATGACTAGAGTGCGTTACGAGTTTTTCGCTTAGCCAGCTAAGCATCATCGCTCAAGCCTTGTACTAAAATAATTGAATTCGAACAAGAACTAAGCTCGAAAGATCAACAGCCCCTAATTAAGGCAAATTCTGCGTTTAACCAAGTTAACTTCAGCCCAGTCCAAGCCATTGTTGTTGCTATAATAAAAGGCAACAATCCGGCATAACCTAGACCTTGCCAAATACGTTCATTTCGCTCCATAGTTCACTCAACTCAGCCAACAAACATTATCAATCTGTACGATGCCAGTTGACTTTTAGATCTCTGCTTGGTGTAAATTGGTATTTAAAGGGATGATCTAAATTGCTGAATTATCCGTATCTTTGCCTATAGTTAGTTAAAAGAACGATAAAGGACTATAAATGACAACAAGCAACGCCATAATTAAAGTAACCAATTTGCGCCTGCGCACCTTCATCGGTTTCAATATCGAAGAGCGTGAGAAAATGCAGGATGTAGTGATTAACATCGAGATCCACTATCCAGCGAGTAATGCTATTCGCGAAGATAACGTCGATGAGGCACTCAATTATAAGAAAGTGACTAAGGCTGTCATTCAACACGTCGAAGAGGGGCGCTTTCTATTATTAGAAAAATTAGTCTCTGATGTACTCGATATCAGTAGTCAGCATCCGTGGGTGCAATATGCCCGAGTCACCATCGATAAGCCCCATGCATTAAGATTCGCAGACTCCGTATCACTGTCTTTAGAGTACCGAAAATCTTAATGTCCCACAGTCAACTCATTCAATCTCAGCAGGAGTCAATTATGGACGTACCTCAGGCTCAACAAGTGAGAGATGCACTAATCAAACAAGGGCTCGAGACCCCTTTAATTCCTTCGGATATGACCGCCGAACAGAAGTATGAACGAATCAAAGGCTTAATGACGGAAGTCGTATCAACCTTAGGTCTCGACCTCAGCGATGACAGCTTACAAGAGACGCCGCACCGTATCGCTAAGATGTATGTCAACGAAGTTTTTGCCGGCCTAGACTACGACAACTTTCCTAAAATAGCTCAAATTGAAAATAAGATGGCGGTCGATGAGATGGTGCGGATCACTGATATCAGCGTCGTCAGCACCTGTGAGCATCACTTCGTTACCATCGATGGCTTAGCAAAAGTGGCTTATATCCCCAACAGCACCATTATTGGCCTGTCTAAAATCAATCGTATCGTGCGCTTTTTTGCCCAGCGCCCGCAAGTGCAGGAACGTTTAACCAAGCAGATCTTAGTTGCCCTACAAACATTATTGGCAACCGATAACGTCGCGGTCAGTATTGATGCCACCCACTACTGCGTAAAATCCAGAGGGGTAATGGATACCCAATCGCAAACGCAAACCACAGCCCTCGGAGGCGAGTTTAAAACCAGCGCCGCAACTCGGGCAGAATTTTTCCGCTAGTCAGCCATTAAGGATTTTGATGACAGCCGCTATTTTAATAACCGGAGTCGGCAAGCGTGTCGGCTTCTACCTTGCCAAACATTTAGTCCAACAAGGCTATAAAGTCATTGGCACTTATCGTAGCCAATACCCACAACTGCAAGAACTCGAAGCCTTAGGTGTTGAGCTGCATCAGTGTGATTTCTATCAAGATGCTCAACTCAATGAACTGCTACAAAAGCTTGCTCAACAGTCCGCCTTTAAAGCACTAATCCATAATGCATCTGACTGGTTGCCAGACGGCGATACCGCATCAGCCCTATCAATTATGGACAAAATGATGCGCATTCATGTGAGTGTACCTTATGCCATCAACTTGGCACTTGCGGAGCAGCTCAAAGCCAATAACGGCATGGCTGACATTATCCACATCACCGATTATGTAGCAGAAAAAGGCAGTAAAAAACATGCAGCTTATGCTGCCAGTAAAGCAGCGTTACAAAACCTGACGCTATCTTTTGCCGCGAAGTATGCACCTGAGGTTAAGGTCAACAGTATTGCCCCTGCACTGCTCATGTTTAATCCCGATGATGACGAGCAATACAAGCAAAAGGCACTCAAAAAGGCACTGATGGCCAAAGAGGGGGGTGAGGTAGAGATCTTAAATGCGGTCAACTACCTATTGCAGAGTCACTATATTACCGGTCAAACCTTGAAAATTGATGGTGGCCGCCACTTGGTTTAATCATATTAAAAAAGGCACCTAATAAGGTGCCTTCCTAGGTTCAGCGACTGTGACTAATGGCTTTGCAAACTTCGCACATCCGCGCCTGTAGGCCCTTGATACACCCTTAAGCCAAATTCTGGCATTATTGCAAACACATGATCAAAGATATCCGCTTGGATATCTTCATAAGCCGCCCACCTTATGTCATTGGTAAAGATATATAGCTCAATCGGTACACCACTCGATGTTGGCGCCAACTGACGTACTAACAAGGTCATATCTTTATGAACTTTCTCATGCTGATTTAAATAAGCCAACATGTAGGCTCTAAAGGTCCCCACGTTAGTCAAATGTCGACTATTCACAGGCATATCGGCATCTTCCACCTGGGCATTAAATGTACTGATCTCCTGCGATTTTGCAGCGAAATAAGGCTTAAGAAGATTGATCTTCGATAACCGTTGCTTATCTTGTTCAGTTAAAAAACCGATAGAACTAATATCAATCTGTACCGAGCGCTTAATTCTACGGCCACCAGATTCAGACATTCCACGCCAGTTTTTAAAGGCATCCGACACCAATGCATAGGCGGGGATCATGGTAATGGTCTGATCCCAGTTACGCACTTTAACCGTTGTAAGCGACACCTCTTCAACCGCACCATCGGCGCCGTACTTATCCATTTGGATCCAATCTGTTGGGCTGACCATTCTGTTAGCCGCTAGCTGAATACCAGCCACAAAGCCCAAAATAGTGTCCCTGAAGACCAACATCACCAAACCGGTTGCTACACCTAAACCACTTAAGAAGTAAACCGGCGATTGGTCAGCCAGTACCGAAATGGAGATGATGATGGCGACAAAAAACATAAACAACTTAAACAGCTGTACAAAGCTCTTAATCGGCAGTCGACGGCTAACTAAATTAACATCAGCAACTTCGTTGGCGGCATCTAATGCACTATAAACCGCTCGCACAAACAGAATCACAATGGTGACATCGAGTAGCCTGTCAGCCAAACTCGCTAATACTTCATGCTCGGTTAGCGCCAACGGCAGAATGATGTTGAGAATAAGAGCCGGAACCAACTTAGCCAACTTCTCCAATACACGATAGCGCATGAAGATATCGTCCCAATGGACACGCGAGCGAGTGATGACAATATTCATGGTACTGACAACACCACGTTTCACAAAAACGTAGCCAATAAAAGCAACAATGAAACAGGCTATGACAAGAATACTGGTTGAAACACCGTCTGCTGGTTGGCTGTCGATCCCGACAGTTGCCAACCATTGAGTGATACTTGCACGTAATTCCTGATCCAAAATAGATATCTCCGATAGTGAACAGACATAAACAATCCATTCAAGCTTGCAAAATAGGGTTAACAAGCCACAATCAAGTGGCAAACAAATTAATCACAATAATCAAGTTTAACAGCAATTTGAGCTAACACAGTTGACTGTAATCTAAAGATTCACAACAATCCATTTTCTATTGCCTGAAGTTCATCGAGATCAAAATGACCAAATACATACTTACCAGTGTTATCTCCCTCTGTAGCTTTAGCGCGCTCGCCAATGATTACAGCGAAGATGCACCTGTTTTACCAAAACCGACAATTGGTATAACCGTAGACTATATTCCGGCAATCGACGATCTCTACGGCATAACCATTGCTCCTAGCCATTACGATACCGACTATGCCAATTGGGGTTACTACATTGGCTATGCTCAAAGTAAGAAAGATGACATTACAGTAGAAGAACCTGGCGAAGCCTATTCGCAGAGCTCATTATGGCGCTTCGGTTTGAGCTACCCTATTGCTGCAGGCTTAAGCTTTTATGGCGGAGCCACGGCTTATACGCACGAACTCTCTTCGACCAATAACATCACTCCGCTTATTGTTGGTGGTGAGCCTGTATGGGAAACCGAAAAAGACACCACTTGGGGGGCAGAAGCCGGCCTTAGATATGTGCTTGGCCCACACTTCACTATGGCCGCAGGTTATAACAGCGCAACTGAATCAGCGGTATTTAGTATCGGTTACACCATGTAAATCCGCGACTACAAGTACACTAATTTTGATCTTGTCAGTGTTATTATGGCGGGAGTTTGTCTATGCTAGGACAATCTCCTTTACAAGGTTAACAATCATGTACAAAACGCTAATGGCCTATGCCTGTATTGCCCTGTTCTCACTATCAATTCCCGCTTATGCCGATGAAGTGGCACGAGTCACCTTAGAAAATGGCGCAACCGTTAAGCTCAACGATGACTTCACTTGGGAATATGTCATTCTAGAAAGCCAAGCTAACGCAGACACTGCCGCTCCAGCAACAGTTGCTGCTGTTGCCGTCAGTGAAAATGCGACTTCAGCCGTCACCCCAACAGCGCCTATAGCGAATACCGAAGCGCTCACCTCAAGCGCTATCGCTCAATCTGCACTATTAAAATCAACAGCCAAAAGTGGTGTTAAAGTCAGCTTTTTAAATAGCCAGTGGGATGATGATGACCGTTTGGGTCTAACGTTCGAGCTATCAAGTAATAGCTCTGAACACTATGTCATGATCGAACTTGAAGTGAGTTTGTTTGCTGACTCTGGTGCATTAATCAAAAGAGAAACCGTTAAAGTTTGGCAAGCTGTTTTCAGAATGCCTGATACATACTTACGCAAAGGACAAACCCGTGAGAGCCGCGTATTATGGATAGAAGACATCGATAAAGCGCAGTGGACTAAGCAGTTAATGAGCTTGAAGATGAAAGAGATGGACTCACGTATGTAATCCCAGTCGTTGAGCCAACTATTTTTGAGACCTAGCTATTTTAGCTAGGTCTTTTTGTTTTACTAGCCGTAAAACCAAAGCCATTCCCCTCATTTTATCCTATAACCATTCAAAATATGCCAGCGACTCTGTGCCCTGCAAAACAATAGTAGATTACTTCTTTGCTAAACTAATGCATAAATGAACATTCATACCAATTGCTATGGATCAAAGGTTGAACAATATGGATAAAGCATTGCAGACCATGATTAACAACATGCCTGAAAAAACAGGCAAGACACTCGATGAGTGGTATAAAATATTGGCAAAAGAGAGTTTCGACAAACACACAGCAGCAGTAAAGTATCTAAAAACGGAACACTGTGTCACTCATGGTTTTGCCAATACTATTGTTACCTTATCTCGAGAAAGCAATCAGCCAGTAGAAGATCTTGTTATCACTCAATACAGCGGTAAAGAAAACCTCAAGCCCCTCTACGAAAAGCTTATTTCAATTATTGAAACGTTCGGTGAGGACATTAATATCACGCCGAAAAAGGCCAGTGTCAGTCTGATCAGAAAGCATCAATTTGCACTCATAAAACCCGCAACCAAAACAAGAATAGATCTAGGACTAAAACTCAACGGAGTTGAGCCACAAGGGCGGCTAGAAGATTCTGGGCCATTCGGCACCATGTGCACTCACCGTATGCAATTGAAAACCCTTGATGATATTGATGACGAAGTCATTAGTTGGATGCCGCAAGCATATGAGAAATCAGTGTAGTCAACTACTGACAAATATAGCTATTTTTAAATGGCTATAAATACCTCTCTGCTTTAAACCGTCCTGTAGCCCCATAAAAATAGCTACAGCTTTCTATTGACCCGTCTACAGCTTTATAGTTTAAAGTGCTTAACCATCAACGGATACAAGGCTGATGATCATGTATAAGATCTCTGAGCTTGCGGCAGCAGTCGGGCTTTCTCGAACCGCAATACTTTATTATGAAAAGCAAAAGCTTATCAGTGCTAGTAGGCTTGAAAATGGCTATCGCGCCTACAGCAATAAGGATCTACAACGCCTCCGTTTGATTCAACAATTACTGGCTGGCGGTTTAACACTGAAAGAGTGCAAAGTATGTCTAGAAGCAAAAGTTGACAGACAATTACTGCAAAACCGTCTCAAAGCGCTAGACGAAGAGATAGAGCAAAAGCAACAGTCACGATATTTACTTGCAGCCATACTTGGTGAGGGCGACCTCAAAGCATGGCACATGAGTTTAGATAAACTGGCCCCAGATGCTCATCTAGACTGGTTAACAAAGCAAGGCTTTAGTGAGAAAGAGGCCTTGCGACTAAAATGGTTATCAAAAGATATGAACGAACACGATGTATATATGGCTGACTTTATGACGGTTTTTGAACCATTAGAGCGCTGGGGTCCAGGCAGTGAAAGTGATACACAAAAAGCTTTATCACTGGTAGCCAAAGCACCTGACAATATCTTAGAGATAGGCTGTGGCAAAGGGCTAGCAACTAAAGTGTTAGCCGAACATAGCAAAGCAAACATTACCGCCGTCGATAATGAGCAGTCCGCACTAGATAGGCTAGTGCAACGCTTTGAGCAGCTCGGTTTTTCTAATCGACTCAAAACCGTTTGCGCTAGCATGGCCGAACTGCCGTTTACTGATGAAAGCTTTGATCTTATTTGGGCTGAAGGCAGTGCCTACATAATGGGTGTAGAAAAAGCACTCGCGCAGTGGCTGCCACTATTGCATCAGCAGGGCTATCTAGTGATTAGCGATCTCGTTTGGAAAACTGACAATCCAAGTCAGAAATCCGTTGAGTTTTGGAGTCAAAACTATCCAGATATTCAGCCTGTCGCAACCCGAATCTCGCAAATGAAGCACGCGGGCTACCGTGTTGTCGAGCATTTCCCTCAGAGCAAACAGGCTTGGTTAGATTATTACGGCCCGTTGGGTGAGCGAGCGAAAGAGCTTGAATCAGAAATGGCTAATTCCACCGCGTTAAGAGATATCAAATATGAAGTGAATATTTGCACTCAACTTACCGCAGAATTTGGCTATCAATTGTTTGTATTACAAAAAATATAACCAACTAAGATACTCCTATTACTCTTTTGTCATTAAGAGTAATAGGAGTTCTTATATTGAGATTGAGGTCGGATGAAGAACATCTCACGTTCCGCTCGTATTAAGCATACTTTCTGGCATTTTAACCGCCACCATATGTCCTTTGGCGCAAGTAACGCCTGCAGCGATAAGACTGATATCTAACACCACTTTCTTGGGCTTTACTTCGCAAATAACGCCACGCAATTCCAACTCTACACCCATTGGAGTTGGCGCTAAGTAATCAATGTTGAGCGCGGCGGTGACAAACCTTGGCGGCTGCGTACCATCACCAAATGCCCGGCCAGCAGCGGCGCTAGCACTGCCAGTTCCATGGCAATCGATAAGTGAAGCTATTAATCCACCGTAAACAAAACCAGGAATGGCGGTATGAAATGGCTTAGGGGTAAACAACGCGATGGTTTCATCATCGTCCCAGTAACTTTTGAGTTGATGCCCATGGGGATTATTTTTACCGCAACCATAACAATGGCTGAGATCTTCGGGGTATAAATCTTGAAATGCTTGCATTACCGCACCTTAATTCGCTTCAACGACCATCAACTCCAAACTACGCTATTACACATTAACCGTTTCGACAATGCAGACATTAGGCTTAAGACTAATGATTAGCTTCCTGATATTCAGCCCTTCCAGGCTCTAAACAATTGCAGCTTCGCATTTGCAAACAGTTAATATTTCCACGGCTGTTAGTGCCTAAACAGCGCTCTCTGATGCACCAAATGACCTTAGACAACATGGATGTTGTCGTAGAGCTTACAAGGATGTATTCACAGCGAGTCATTTGTGCGTTAGAGGCGGAGCATACGTATAGAAAATGAGATTATCCAGTGTTAATCCGGGCTACTTTACAGGCATAAAAAAGGGCCGTTAGGCCCTTTTGTCAATCCACTATCACTTTGGATTACAAGCTTGGCAGAATATCTGCTGGCAAGTAAGCGTTGTAGCTGGCAGTGACCAATAAGTCAGTAGCGGCTTCAATATCTGGGCCGAAGAAACGGTCCTTATCGTAGTAAGTCACCAATTCACGCAACTCAGCTTTAGCCTTCGCCACAGCGACTGCAGGTTGCAGTGGACGACGGAAATCCAAGCCCTGCGCCGCAGCGAGTAGTTCAACTGCTAACACGCCACGGGTGTTTTCAGACATATCACGCAAGCGGCGCGCCGCAAACGTAGCCATAGACACGTGATCTTCTTGGTTAGCAGAAGTTGGCAAGCTATCAACTGACGCTGGATGCGCGTAAGTCTTGTTTTCAGATGCCAATGCCGCAGCCGTTACCTGAGCAATCATAAAGCCTGAGTTTACCCCACCATTTTCGACAAGAAACGGTGGTAGTTTTGACAAGTTTGAATCAATAAGCAGTGCGATACGACGCTCAGCGATAGAGCCCAGTTCTGCAATCGCAATCGCTAGGTTATCTGCTGCCATTGCCACAGGCTCAGCGTGGAAGTTACCACCAGAGATAATGTCGCCAGTATCTTGGAACACTAATGGGTTATCGGTAACGCCATTAGCTTCAGTGCCTAGCACCTCAGCCGCATGACGAATTTGGGTTAAACAAGCACCCAATACTTGTGGCTGACAACGCAGTGAGTAAGGATCTTGCACCTTTTCACAGTTAACATGATCAAGGCTGATCTCAGACTCTTCACCCAGTAGATGACGGAATACAGCTGCTGAATCAATTTGGCCTTTTTGGCCACGAGCAGCGTGAATACGCGGATCAAACGGACTACGGCTACCCATCGCAGCTTCAACGCTCATGGCGCCAATAACAGAACTTGCCGCAAACAGGTCTTCTGCGTTAAATAAACCTTCTAGCGCTAATGCGGTTGAAGCTTGCGTACCGTTAAGTAGTGCTAAGCCTTCTTTAGCCGCTAGTTCAAGCGGCTTAAGGCCTGCGATTTCAAGACCTTCGGCAGCCGTGATCAGCTGACCTTTGTAGCTCATCTCACCTTCGGCAAGTAACGGTAAACACATGTGAGATAGCGGAGCTAAATCACCAGATGCACCTACAGAGCCTTTTTCTGGTACACAGGGATAGACTTCAGCATTCACCAATGCAATAAGGAAGTTAATCACCTCTAAACGAATACCAGAAAAACCACGGCTTAGCGAGTTGATCTTCAATACCATCATCAAACGCACTGTAGCGTCTTGCATGTATTGGCCAGTACCCGCAGCGTGCGACAGCACAATAGAGCGTTGTAGCAGTTGCAGATCATCGGCAGCAATCTTAGTGTTAGCTAATAAGCCAAAACCGGTGTTGATACCATAAACCGTGCGGCCTTCATCCAATACTTGTTGTACAAGACCGGCACTGGTATTGATGTCGCTAATAGCGCTCTCAGCCAGCTCAAGGGTGACTTTTCCGCGGCTAATTTCACGAACTTGCTTAAGGGTGAGGCTACCCGGCGTTAATACTAAATGGCTCATGTTCTACTTCTCCAGCATCGGCAGGTCTAGACCCTGCTCTTTTGCACAATCTTTGGCGATATCATATCCAGCATCAGCATGACGCATCACGCCTGTTGCTGGGTCATTCCACAGTACTCGACCTAAGCGCGCTGCGGCATCATCGGTTCCGTCTGCCACAATCACTACACCTGAGTGCTGGCTAAAGCCCATACCTACACCACCACCGTGATGCAATGACACCCAAGTTGCACCACTTGCAGTGTTCAATAGTGCGTTCATTAGCGGCCAATCAGATACTGCATCCGAACCATCAAGCATAGATTCAGTTTCACGGTTAGGACTGGCTACAGAGCCTGAGTCTAAGTGATCACGCCCGATAACAATGGGTGCAGAAAGCTCGCCATTTTTAACCATTTCGTTAAAGGCTAATGCCAGACGGGCACGGTCTTTAAGACCAACCCAACAGATACGAGATGGCAGACCTTGGAACGCAATACGCTCACGCGCCATATCTAACCAGTTGTGCAGATGCGGGTTATCAGGAATAAGCTCTTTAACTTTAGCGTCGGTCTTATAGATATCTTCTGGGTCGCCTGATAGCGCTACCCAACGGAATGGACCAATACCCTCACAAAATAGTGGGCGCACGTAAGCAGGCACAAATCCAGGGAAGTCGAATGCGTTTTCTACGCCCTCTTCAAATGCCATTTGGCGAATATTATTACCATAATCAGTCGTCGCAGAACCGGCAGCTTGCAGTGCTAGCATCGCTTTAACTTGAACTGCCATAGACTGTTTAGCCGCTTTCACGACAGCCGCTTCGTCAGTTTTACGCATTTCAATCGCTTGCTCTAGCGTCCAGCCTTGTGGCAGGTAACCGTTTAGCGGGTCATGCGCTGAAGTTTGGTCAGTAACCACATCTGGTGTAATACCACGCTCAACGAGCTCAGCGAAAACATCAGCAGCATTACCAAGTAGGCCAACTGATACAGGCTTGCCACTGGCGTTTGCTTCATCAATCATCGCCAGTGCTTCATCTAAGGTCGTCGCCTTTTTATCGACGTAGCGAGTACGCATACGGAAATCGATACGCGTTTCATCCACTTCACAGGTCAGTACCGAATAACCTGCCATGGTGCCAGCTAGCGGCTGCGCGCCACCCATGCCACCAAGACCACCGGTTAAAATCCACTTACCCTTTGACGAACCGCCGAAGTGTTGCTTAGCCATCGCGACGAAGGTCTCGTAAGTCCCTTGCACAATGCCTTGCGAACCGATGTAGATCCAAGAACCTGCTGTCATCTGGCCGTACATCGCCAAACCTTTCTTATCTAACTCATTAAAGTGTTCCCAGTTGGCCCAATGAGGTACTAGGTTAGAGTTAGCAATAATCACTCGTGGCGCATTATTGTGGGTTTTGAATACCCCGACAGGTTTACCCGATTGCACCATTAAGGTTTCGTCTTCTTCAAGACGCTGCAGTACTTCAACGATTTTGTCGTAGCATTCCCAGTCACGTGCGGCGCGGCCGATACCGCCATAAACCACTAAGTCTTCAGGACGCTCAGCAACATCTGGGTGTAAGTTGTTCATTAACATACGCATTGGCGCTTCGGTTAACCAACTCTTACAGCTTAGCTTTGTTCCTGTCGGCGCAATGATGCGGCGGCTTGGATCGTGTCTCTTATCCATCGGTACTACCTCGTTCAATTTGTTTTTATATGCTTGTTTTTATAACTGTCTTTTTGTTTTTTAAATCGTTTTCAGCTCATTTCTTTGAGCGTTTTACTTGTGGATCTGTAGCAAACCAACCTCTAGTTAAAGGTCAGATGGCCACCTAATCTAAATCGACTTCCTGGATGCACTAAACGTGCAAAACTCACCACACCTTGGCGTGACCAAGTGCGGCGAGTAATCTGTAAACAGGGCTCTGATGCCTCAATGTTGAGCAGTGCTAGCTGCGCATCATCGGCCATTTTGGCTTCAATGGTGTGCTTGGCTTCCGTTAGCGGTGCCACCATAGATAAATATTCGTGCGGCGTTTGTTTAATAAAATCTTGCGCTAAATACTCAGGCACGAGTTTAGGGTTAACAAAACGCTCCTCTAATTGCAGCGGCGTACCCTGCTCGCAGTGCACCAGCACCGACTGATAAACAGCGCTGCCCTCTTCTAGCCCTAATGCAATCGCTATGGCACCAGTGGCGCTAGCTTGGCTCAAAGACACTTGCTGCACGCTATAACCATGGCCACGGTCTTTGATCTCATCAGCAATATTGCGAATTGCCATCATCGAAGATTGGCTTTTAAGCCCCGCAACAAAAGTGCCCAACCCTTGAGAACGCTCTAACACACCAGATTCGGTAAGCTCCGTTAAGCCACGCCTAGCGGTCATTCGACTACAGCCAAACAGTTCAGCCAGCTGGTTTTCCGACGGCACACGGCTGTCTTCGGCCCACTCGCCAGATTCTATTTGGGCTAAAATATATTGCTTAATCTCTTCAAACTTCGGCATTGCCATATCAGGTTTGTTTACCTTTATCGGTTGCTTTGCTATCACGGTTTTAATTTTTGATGGCCGATACACCATGCTGGGTGTTAGCGCTCAATTAACAGTTGTCTGCTATTTATAATGATCAAAAACTCGGCTACAATCCTAGCTTGTATATACAAGTAAATACAAGCTAGCTCACAAATTATTTTTCGTGACGATGCTTAGTGTTAGTATTCAACCACTAGCTAAAACAACAAAAAGAGAGTGCAGTATGTCGTGGGATCAAGTCTGGATTGATATCAATATCGCTACCATGTCACCAACCATTTCAGAGCCTTACGGTGCAATCAAAGATGCTGCATTAGCGGTTAAAGATGGCAAAATTGCCTGGGTAGGGAAACGTAGCGAGCTGCCAGAATTTGATGTACTTGCCACGCCAATTTACAAAGGTAAAGGTGGCTGGATTACCCCGGGGCTGATTGATGCTCACACCCATTTAGTATTTGCAGGCAACCGTGCCAATGAATTTGAACTACGACTGCAAGGTGCTAGCTACGAAGAGATTGCTCGCAGTGGCGGCGGTATTATCTCAACCGTTAAAGCCTGCCGTGAAGCCGACGAAGCCGAACTGTTTGAGCTAGGCCGTCAGCGCCTTAATGCACTGGCAAAAGAAGGTGTCACCACAGTTGAAATCAAATCGGGTTACGGCTTAGATATTGAAACCGAGTTAAAACTGCTGCGAGTAGCACGCGAGCTAGGTAAGCATCATCACGTGGACGTAAAAACTACCTTTTTAGGTGCGCATGCGATCCCGCCAGAATACAAAAATGATAGCGACGCCTATGTCGATTTAGTGATCAACGAGATGCTGCCTCAAGTGATTGCCGAAGGTCTTGCCGATGCCGTCGATGTATTCTGTGAGAATATCGCCTTTAGCTTAGAGCAAACTGAGCGGGTACTGACCGCAGCCAAAGATGCAGGACTGGATATCAAGCTCCACGCTGAGCAGCTATCAAATTTAGGCGGTTCAGCCATGGCAGCCAAGCTAGGCGCCAAGTCTGTAGACCATATCGAATACCTTGACGAAGCTGGCGTCAAAGCCCTGAGCGAAAGCGGCACCTGTGCCACCTTACTGCCCGGTGCATTTTACTTCCTACGGGAAACCCAGCTACCTCCTATTGAGCTGCTACGCCAATACCAAGTCCCTATGGTGGTTGCCAGTGACTATAACCCAGGCTCATCGCCAATGTGTTCTAGCCTTTTGATGCTGAACATGGCTTGTACCTTAATGCGCTTAACCCCAGAAGAAGCACTCGCAGGTATGACTCGTAACGCTGCCAAAGCCTTAGGGATTGAAGCTGAAGTCGGCGTGTTAGAAGCTGGAATGACCGCCGATTTCTGTTTATGGAATATCAGCACTCCCGCAGAGCTTTCCTACACCTATGGTGTTGGTTCATGTATTGAAGTGGTTAAGAATGGCCGTTTAGTACATCAGTAATTTTTATAAATGATTGAATGTCGGAGCGATGAGACATTGTCACTGCTTGGGCAGATAGAGCATTATTGCAACTGCTTCTGTTGCTTTTCATCAATTTCACCATGCTCCTGTATATCAATGGCAGCTGATATTTTTTGATTTTCGTCCGCTAGGACCTTACTAGCTTTCTCATCTAAATGTCTAGCCATCCTTGAAAAACCTGGAATTTTTGCTAATTTGACAACAGCATCAGCCATTTGAGAACTCTTATCTAATGCGTCCATTAATGGATGATCGCTTTTGTTGTAATCGGAGATTAATTTGCCCGGATTCTCTGAGTTTACACTAACAAGGTTGAACAATAGTTTGAGTTTTAGCTCCTGAGAAATAGGCGAGTCTTCTATTTCATTGACTTGTGTAGATAGTCCTTCGAACGTTTTACTGATAACACCTTTATGCGTGTATTCTTCGATTAATCTTTTAGAGAGCTTAAAACTTTTATTTGCGGAGTACGCCATCCACAATACAGGGATATAGAGTGGCATCATTGCAAAGACTAGATATGGAGTATCTTTGATTGTAGTAACAAGGTTATCACCTTGAAACAGTCTAACCGCATTTAATGCAAACGGAATTATCGAAATAATAACTAGCACAATGATAGATTTGCTAAATGTACTATTATGCTTTTTTAAATCCTTCTCTTCAGCTTTAGTTTTAGCCTCATAAGCAGATGCTAGTCCTGCTGTTAACGCATCAGGAAGAAGCTTACGAATTTTATTTAATGAATCATTGTGAGCTTTATCGCAAGACTCTAGATGTTCATTAAAACTCTTACGTGCTTCTACAGAAATATTATCTAGTGAACTATTTATGTCCTGTTTAGTGCCTTGATATTCAGTAGACAGCTTTTCAACGTTATCTTTCATTAAATCATAAGCTTGAGATAACTTTTCGATAGTTCCTTCTATGTGAGTTTCTTCACCAGTTTCATCATTAACAGTTTCATATCCATAGAGTTCATCATGAATAACGTCAGCTTCTTTTTTAATGACAGCGATATTATTTAACAACCCCTTAGCTCTCTTATCTGTACTTGCAATATCCATAGACATTGATGAAATTGCCTCAATATCACTTTCTATACTTTCTTTTTGCTTGGTTAACTCAACCATTTTGCTGATGGTATCTTCCGAAGATTGCATAAGTTCAATAAGGTCAGAATGGTATTGATTAACCTCACCAGCAGCTGTTGAGGTTCTTGCTCTAAGCTCCTCAAGATTGATGCTACCTTTGTCAACTGAAGATAGAATAGAATCGATAGAGTCCTTTAATTCCTCAATGCTTCTAGCTGATACTTCAGCTTCATCCTTCGCTTCTTGAGCACGATTCCGATATTCAGAAGTCATTTTTTTAGCTTGAGCAGCTTCCTTCACATTTACCGGAATTGATGACTTCAGTTCATCTAGATCGTTAGACAATTGAGTAATTTTCTTCCAAATTTCATCCTTTTCTTTATAGAAAAAATCTACCGACATAGCTAATACTTCCGTTCATGTAAACAACTGTTATAAATCGAATATTATCACGAATATACAAAAATAAAACAAACATATTTCCAATGAACCCAGTCAACTAAAATTACCTACACATCTTAGAAAATACCAAAAAGATAAGAGAAAATAACTGTAATTCCCAAATAAGTGGGCATTACTATTGCGAGGTTGGAAAGAGGAACAAATTAATTAGGCTCCCCCTATTAACTCTGGTCCACAAAAAATACCAACCTAATCGAAATTGCCGAAGTCACGCCGGGCTCACTCAAGCTAAACGGCCGCTGGAAGAATTGGGCTTTAGGATGGGATGACGCAGTAACTAACTTTGAAGCTGGAGTCGCATTTGGCCAGAACCCAACTGTTAATGAAGAAAAGTCTGATCCCAACGCTGCTGGATTTAACGATGTAACCGATACTATTGATGGTTACATGAAGTATTTATATTCACCAGGCCATTTTATGGCAACCGCAAATGGCGACTCAGTTCTTAGTTTTGCAGCATTAGCTGGTATTCGTAGTTTAGATGAAGCAACCCAAGGTAATGAGTTAGCAAGGTATTACGGCGGTGGTCTAGAGTTCAACCTTTACAGCACGGGTGTAGAAGAAAACAGTAATGCGCTTCCTCGAGCTAGAGTTGGCGGCTATTTTGTTAGAACAACAAACCATGGAGCAATGACAGACGTTAATCTTTGGGTGATACAAGCACAATATCAACTGGTTGCAGACAAGCCATTTTTATTAGGTTTTAAAGCAAACTTAGGCCCCGATGATCTTGATAACTATTCTGTCACCTTGAGTGTAAGGCAAGATACCGCAAACCTGCTCAGTTTCTTTGGTTTTATCACTGAATAACCCGGTTATTGATGACTAGAGTAAGCAAGGCTTTATTTGTTATCTGCTTACTCTTGTCATTACCCAAAGCATAAATCTTATCAATTTTTTATCCCTAACCTGCAAACCAAACCACGGAAAAACTAACCAAAATTTAGCCGTACATCTCTTTTAATTTTAGAAAAAGTCGATAGCTATATCGTCGAAAAGTTTCGTTAGGCTACATGACTGAAAATTAACTACCATTTGCAGTCCGAATAAACTAGCCAAACAGGCCATTTCAGCTTAGGATCTGAACAATAAACAGAACAATTGCACATTGCGGAGTAACCAAACATCATGGGTATCAGAGCCATTGTCGTAGATACAGCCGGTACAACTACCGATCTTAACTTTATTGAGGATATTCTTTTTCCTTATTCAGCTAAGGTATTACCCGCTTTTCTTGAAGAAAATAAAAACAATGTTTTAGTCGAAAACTGCATTTGTGATGTACAAGATATCGCATTAGAACCTGACGCTGATCTTGCTCGAGTAACTGAAATATTGTTGCAGTGGATTGAAGAAGACCGTAAAGCGACACCACTTAAAACCATTCAAGGTTTAATTTGGAAGCAAGGTTACGCTAACGGTGAGTTTAAAGGGCATATCTTCCCAGACTTTATCGAAGCACTAGACGGTTACAAGCAGCAAGGACTGCGAGTGTATAGCTTCTCATCAGGTTCTGTTGATGCACAGAAATTACTATTTGGTAATAGCGATGCTGGCGATTTAACTGATAAGTTTAACGGCCACTTTGACACCCGCACGGGTAACAAACGCTTTAAGCAAGCTTACTGCAATATCCTCAATACGATAAGCCTTAGCCCGAAACAGATTCTATTTGTTTCTGATGTGCTTGAAGAGCTAAAAGCAGCCAGTGAAGCAGGTTTAAATGTGGTACAAATGGTGCGCCAAGACAGTCAACGCACGGGTGATTTTAAACAGATAAGCAGCTTTGCTGAGCTAGAGATCTAACTCACTCTCTGCAGATAAAAGGCATTTATTGAATGCCTTTTTTTATGTCTAAAATTCCATTTATCAATGCTTGTTGTCACTAAAACATGCTGTTATGCTGGCCATTAATCAAACAGTCGTTTGAATACCGATTTAACGAAATAATAATAAGAGATCATTATGGATAAGTTTCTCGAGCAATACCCGATAAATACTTCAATAAACGTCGCCTGGGGCGAAATGGATGCCCTACAACACGTCAATAATGTGGTTTATTTTCGCTATTTCGAAACCGCTAGAATCGACTTCTTTAACCAAATCAATCTACTCGAAGATCTACAAAAAACCGCGGTTGGTCCAGTGATCAGCGAAAACCAAGCGCGCTATAAGCGACCAGTGACCTTCCCCGATACCTTAATCGTTGGTGTCAGAATCAGTGACATTAATGATGACCGATTCATGATGCACTACAACGTTTTTAGCCAAACCCAGCAAGCTGTAACCACTATTGGCTCATCTCAAGTGGTGATGTTTAACTTTAAAACCGGGCAAAAAGCGCAATTAACGCCACAGCTATTGGACGCGTTAAAAACCTATCAGCAGTAGCTCTAAGCCAGATATATCTGTATGGTTTTCTTTTGAAGTTTAAGTAAATTCAAAGGATTTGAGATGAGTGAAAAGATTGTTCATCAGTCTGATAATCACCAATTTGTGATTAATCTAGGCGCAGCGCAAGCGTTACTCACTTATGAGATTTTGCCGAGTAACACTCGGCTTAATAACCATAGTATTTGTAATTTCACTCATACCTTTGTCCCCAACGAACTGCGTGGAAAAGGCTTAGCAGAGAAGTTAGTTAGACATGGTATAGCGTGGGCAAAATCGCAAGGATTACAGCTAGAAGCAAGCTGCTGGTATGTACAAAAATTCCTTTAGATTAGGCAAGCGGGTACTTATTAGCTTAGCCAGCGTTTTATTGCTAATTGGCTGTGCCCAGCAACATGCTTTTATCAGCGCTAATGGCGTCAGGCCAGCTAAACTCAATGCATTAAGCCAGCAACTTGAAGCGCAAGGCTGGCAGGTAACGTTGACGCAACTGGAGATCCCCGCTGAATTTTCAGATACCAGTATCGCCATGAACCCCGCCCAACAAAATCAAGATGCTATCGAGCAGTTGATAACCCTGCTATACCAATTGCATTAAGT